>DATBNI010000604.1:0-5038 GCA_036554425.1 Psychromonas sp. | reverse complement strand
ACTTAAAATACCCGCCATTAAAAAGAACAGGGTCATGGGCGTCGCCGTTGTCGGCAGAATAGTGATTAATGCCAAAAACAGGGGTAACTCCGGAAACGCCAGAAACAGCTCTGTTACCCGCTGCATCCAATGATCGGTTCGTCCGCCAAAATAACCCGAAGTGATACCCACTAAGGTACCTATAGTGACACTGATAGTGACCACCAGTAATGCCAGTATTAAGGTCAGTCGTGCACCGTGGATCATACGGCTTAACAGATCCCGCCCAAAACGGTCGGTACCCGCCAGATACAAGGGTTCGCCATTGTCCAATGCCAGCAGGTGGCTATCCATACTCATGCCCATCCACTGGTATTTCCAGCCTTCTACAAAAAATTGTAGATAGTTACGTTTTGAGGTATCAGGCGTCCAAATGGGTTGATAGGTTACCGGGTCAAAATCTTCAATTAAAGGGTGCACAAAGGGCCGCAAGCTAAAACCCTCCTGTGAATAAAAATGCACGCTATTCGGCGGAGTAAAGGCATCATCACCATTGCGTGCCATGGGATCTACGGGTGAAAAAAATGGTGCAAAAACAATTAACAAAACTAACCCGGCCAATAGCCAAACACCAAAATAGGCAAGTCTATTACGTTTGAATCTTCGCCAGACTAAGGCGTAATAGGCTTCGCCCGACATTGAGGGTTCATCATCCATTGAGCTGTTTTGTTTAGGGGAGGCAATGCCGGGTAACCCGGCCAGGAATACGCTCGCCAATTGGACAAAATGCTTATATTTGCTTTTTTCTGCACTTGAATTTGAACTTTTACTGGTCATATTTTTATCTCCTTAAGCGTGGCGTAGGCGTGGATCGACCAGCACTAATAATGCATCGGCAATGATATTACCCACAACTAAGGTGGTTGCGAGCAGCATTAAAAAGGTGGAGACGACAAAGACATCTTGATTGTTCATCGATGAGATGATCAGGGGGCCCACGGTGGGCAAGGCAAATACAATGGCCACTTCGATCTCTCCCGCAATCATATAAGGCAGGGCAACGCCTTGATACATGATTAAAGGATGCATGGCATTAGGCACCGCATGTTTAAGGATCACTTTATGATGTGCAATGCCTTTCGCACGTGCTGTTTCTATATATTGAGCTTGTAATACATCGAGCATATTACTGCGCATAACACGCAGGTTATAAGCCATGCCGCCAAATACGGCGATCAGCAGGATCGGCCAGATATGGGTTAACATATCGATAAATTTTGCGAATGACCAGGGCAGCAGGATAAATTCGGCGGAATACAGACTAGATACATCGGCAATGCCGAGGGAAAAGACCATCCAATACATTAATACTAAGGCCATAATAAAGCGCGGAGTGGTCATACCAATAAAGGAGACTAAACCGGCCAAATTATCTGCCCAGCTGTATTGCCGGGTTGCCGAGTAGATACCCAGACCCGCACCGATTAACGTCGCTAACACATGGCTGATGCCTGCAATCAATAGCGTAATAGGGAGCCGTTCGCCAACCAGGTCCGATATATCGCGATTTTGACTGAAGGAGTAACCAAAATCGCCTTCTAAAAGAATCCCCTTGATCCACTTCAGATACTGAACTGCACCGGACTGATCCAGACCGTGACGCTCACGAAAGTCCTGGGCGATCGCATCTGCCTCAGTAGCAGATAAGCCACCCTGTGACATCGCCTGCGAGCGTATCTGATCAGAAAAATCTCCCGAGGGTAATTGGATCAGCGTAAAAGAGATCACGCTTAATAATAGAAGCAGGGGGATAGCCCCCAGCACGCGTCTTAATAGATAATTCATACTGGATTCCTAAATTGAGGCCGAAACCGTCAAACGGTCTCGGCTGTAAGGCTAAATTATTTTGAAAGAGGAAGAGTATCAGGTAATAGCTCATCAACTTTAGGCATAGATTCAAGCCATAAACGTTCACGCATTACTGCATCTTCCGCCCACTGGTAGGCCAAAATAGGTGTACCTGCCGGAATATTACGCACCCGTTTATTGACAATTAACGCACCCGGCACCGAAGTAAGCCCGAGCTGATAAACATTTTCCGTAAAGAGATGGTTAAACTCAGCAATCAATTTAGCCTGCTCTATAGGATCCGGTGAACTTAAGTAACGCTCCATTAAGCTCGCTAAGGTTTTCTCAAAGGGTTGCAAATTACGCTCGTTTGTCCCATTACCTCTATGCCAAAGTGGCACATTACTGTGTAAAGCGGCCAACTTTTCGCCTTGTTGAACGGGGGTGCGGTTTTCATCGCCACGTTTGAGCATCCATTCAAACTCAGAAGAAGCTTCTAAACTATCTGCAGAATTGGAATGCATAGGTCTTGGGATCAAACGAATACCAACATCCTGCAGCATAGCGACTAAGCCTTCGGCTAATGTCGTATCAGCAACATGGTCATTTTTAACAATCAGGGCGATTTCAACATTACTGCCGCTTTGCGGGCCTGTGGTCCAGTTGCGAATACCATCATTATCGGTATCACGTAACTCCAGATCATCGAGCAATGCCTTAGCCAATTTCAGATTGTGAGCATAAAAGACCACAGAATCGGCATCAATCGCCGGATCATCGGGATAAATACCCCCAGCAAAGGGTTGTGAAAATGGCCCTTTGACCAGAGATTGTCCTAACGCGTCCCGGTTAATCGCATGACTGATAGCTTGTCTAAATTTCAGGTTACGATTGAGTTGGCGAATCGCCACTTCGCGCGCATCGGATGTGCTCAGTGTTTCCGCCATATTGAAGCTAACAGCCCAACCTAATGTACGCGGCCCAAAATCAAGCCGTGCTGGCGAATCTTTTTTCTGAGCTCGGGTTAACGCGCTGACATAATTGGCTGGATTTTCCATGTTAGAAAAATCTGCACTGCCGGCAACGGTTTGCACCGTGCGATCGCCCCAAGTGGACAGGCGGTAATGCATCTCATTGATATAAGGCAGTTGATTGCCCTGTTCATCGACTTTCCAGAAATAGGGGTTACGGCGCAGCACAATAATTTCATCGGTGCGATGCTCGACCGGTACCCATGCCCCCATAGTGGCAATGGGTAAATCACCGTTAGCAGGTTGAGCATTGCGATAATCTTGATAGGTTTTAGCGCTGTTATAACGCGGATGTTCAGGTTTTAGAAGATGGGCCGGGCCCGGACAGAATTGGAAAAATGCCATTTTAAACAACACCTGCGCAGAGGCTGGCTCGGCAAAAGTCCATTGAATAGTGTAGTCATCGAGCGCTTTAAGCTGAGCGTCCTTACCAAAGGTAGCAGGCGCTGCAAACGCGGCAACATTAGTATCTAAAACATTATCTTCCCAATAAAAGATCACATCCTCAGAGGTAAAAGGTGCACCATCTGACCATTTAGCCCCTTCAATCAGGTGCATAGTGAGAGTCTTCGCATCCTTTGACCATTCCCAGCTTTTCGCCAGGTTAGGCAGAGGCTGCTGCTGGTCGGGATTTAAAGTAAATAATGGCCCGGTACGAGTTAGACATTCTGCCACGGCATAATTTATTCCCCCCCAGCCTAATGTTTGCCCTGCGGCCCAGTTCCACCCTTCCGGACGACCACCGATTACATGGCGAAGTACGCCTCCATATTCACCTATGCCATCACTCATACTGGCGGTGGAATACACCAGCGGCTCTTTGGGTAAGCGCTCTTTAACGGGAGGCAGCTTGCCTTCCGCCACCAGTTTGGAGACCCATTTAGGTTCATGATATTCAGGGAGCGCTTTAAAGCTTTGCAGTTCATTAGCATCCATTAACTGCATGTTTTTTGATGCGCCAAAAGCGCGCGCCGAGGGTAATTTACCGGGCTGCGCTTGTGCAGCAAAGACAGAATGAGAGAGGCTGGCCGCGACCGCCAGAGGGATTAAGGTTGTAATTTTCATATTAAATTTCCTCTTAATTATATTAACTGTATTGGGTGTATTAAGTACCCGGTTAGATTAGCGCGTAAAAAAAATTGCAGCCTCTCGTTTTTAAGCATAACATTATCGAAAACTAAGATTTAAAAACCATCGATGTCGCAAAAACAGTATTATTAGCCAATTGATTAAATGCAGATGAGTGAATAGATAAGATATGAATGAGATAATTGAAGAGATTGAATTACTCGATGATAGTTTTGCCAATAGCCCTTTAGGGGTGCATTATCATCCCGATCGAATTTATATTGAAAGCCGAGCACCGGATAATATGGACAGTTATCACGTCCATGGCCATGTTGAAATCAATATTCCCTTCGGCAGTCAGGTCGATTATCTGATTAACGGACGAGAAGTCACTATAGCGGAGGGGCATCTGGGTATTTTTTGGGCTGCTAATCCGCATCTGTTACTTAATCGTCAGCAGTGTCACAATATGTTGATTGCCTATATCCCCATTCAAACCTTTCTCTGCTGGCCGCTCGAAGACCAACTATTCAATGCTATTCTAAACGGTGCCACGCTGTGCTCAGAGGCCCCCTATGAGCTACCAAAAAAACAGTTAGCACAATGGATCAAAGACTTTTTACAGCATGATGAAAACTTATCGAGTTTGATTTCAGAAGAGCTGCAGATCATGTTAAGACGCATCTCATTTTATGGCTGGACGACGCTGCTCAGCGCAGACCTGCAACCCGAAGAGCGGATCACCCGTGCGAATCCCGGGCTTAACCAAGTACAGGCTATGCTCGATTTTATTGTGCATCACTATGACACCGGCATCACCACCCTAGATATTGCGAACCATGTTGGTCTGCACCCCAATTACGCAATGAATCAGTTTAAGAAGGTGATGCGCATATCCATCAAAAAATATATCCATCGTATGCGTATTAACCATGCAAAAGCCCTGCTGGTGGACACCAACCGCTCTATTATTGATATTGCGACAGACCAAACAACCACAACTTCACAAGTAATTGCTGTTGATATGTTTACAGGCTTTAATGACACTCATTTGGCGGACGAAGTACATTATAATGAAGCAGGTGCGGAATTTATTGCGACACGATATTACA
>DATBNI010000577.1:0-9046 GCA_036554425.1 Psychromonas sp. | reverse complement strand
AATCCCCTTCAAGGTATTTTTAGAACCGGTTAAAATGGCCACCCATTTATATAATATGCCCTGCTGCTCATCCTTAACAAACAACTTAATCGCACTTTTTGCACTCATCTTATTCAGATCTTTGGCAATGCCCGACAGCGCCTGGGCAAACATCACCCAGGGAATGATTAACCATTCATTGGGCAGCGCTAACATAAGCAGGGCAATCACCTGCATCAACAAACCTATATTCATGGTCCGATTTAACCCTAACCGCGCCCCCAGCCAGCCACCCACTAAATTCGTCACGACTCCGAAAATCTCATAAAAGAGAAATAAGAAAGCCACCTGCAGCGCATCGTAGCCCAGTTGATGGAAGTACAAAACAACCAGCATCCGTAATGCACCGTCGGTTAGGGTAAATGCCCAGTAATTAGCGGTAACCACCAGATACTGGCGCAATTCCGCGGATAGTTTGTTAAATCGTGTATTCATGATTATTTTTCAGTTCCGACTAAACGTACCAGTTCAGCGGTGCGGTTAACATAACCCCATTCATTGTCATACCAGACGTACAATTTAAGTTGTGTGCCGTTAATCACCATGGTTGATAAAGCATCAATCACGCTGGAGCGAGGATCGGTTTTATAATCGACAGAAACCAAAGGACGACTTTCATAACCCAGCACCCCTTTTAACTCACCCTTAGCCGCATTTTCTAAGGCCTGATTAACCTGTTCAGCTGTCACGCTTTTTGTTAACTCAAAAACACAGTCGGTCAGGGATGCATTGGCTAAGGGTACACGCACCGCATGGCCGTTTAAGCGCCCTTTTAATTCCGGAAATATTTCAGTGATAGCGGTTGCGGATCCTGTGGTGGTCGGAATTAAGCTCATACCACAAGCACGCGCGCGGCGCAGATCCTTATGCGGTGCATCCAAAATAGTTTGGGTATTGGTGAGATCATGAATAGTAGTCATGGAGCCATGTTTAATACCAAACTGCTCCTGAATCACCTTAATAACAGGTGCGAGACAGTTTGTAGTACAAGAAGCTGCCGTTACTATCTGATGTGTCTGATCATCAAAAAGATGATCATTTACCCCCATCACAACATTCAACACTCCTTCTTCTTTAACGGGTGCGGTCACAACCACACGTTTTACGCCCTGATCTAAGTAGGCCTGCAGTAAGGATTTTTTGCGCATAACGCCGGACGCTTCAATCACCACATCACAATTCGACCAGTCCGTTGCATCTATTTCTTTATTTTGCGTGACTTTGATGCTTTTACCGTCACAGATAATATTATCCTCCAAAGCTTCTGCTTGTGAGCTCCAGCGGCCATGAACCGAATCGAAATTAAGTAAATGTGCCAATGTTTTTGCGTCACCGGCAGGATCGTTAATTTGTACGAATTCAAAATCAGGCCAGCTCCAAGAAGCGCGTAACGCTAAACGTCCCATACGGCCAAAACCATTAATACCAATCTTAATTGTCATTTTTCATTTCCTTGTTTGTTTAAGTTGCGAATATCCGGGTTTGATTACTTATTATATGCAGCAGTTTTTACGACCATCGGGTCCGCCAAAATTGTTTTTAAGTTTGCCGACGCTTTCATCCAGAAAAACCGCATGATGCTCAGTTGTGAGCTTAATAATTTGGCTCATCCAGGATGCTAAATTCGGGTTTAAGCGGTAATAAGCCCACTGTTTTTGTCTGCGCACCAGCAGCAAATCACACTGCCTAAGCAGTGCAAGATGGCGTGAGACCTTGGTTTGACTATCATCTAAGACCACCATCAATTCGCCTACACATAACTCCTTGTGATGTTGAATTACCATCAGAATTTTTAAACGAGTATCATCCGCCAGGCACTTAAAAAATTGAGTGGAGTCCATAACACCTCATGTTATTAATCTATGAAAGACTGTCTATGTAGAATACGTTATATGTGAAATTTCACATATACTCTAACCAATATATATGACAGAAATATTACAGATGGCTAAAAAAAAATGACTATTTTCGGAAAAATGCAGAGGAAGAGTAATTAAAAATGAGGGAGTGGGATAGCAGTTCAATGAGCTGCTACCTTATTAAGACTAATGGCTTATTTTAAACTTTTTGCCAGCTCGCTTAAATAATCACGATGGCAGGCATGCATAAATGCATTAGGACGAACAACCTGAATACGCGCCATAAGAGGTGCTAAGGTTTCACCGCGTTCAACAAGAATTTGCGCACTCACTAGCCCCGTGCGTCCGGATCCCCCTTTGCAATGCACGGCAATGCTTTTACCCTGTGCAATTAAATCATGGACAACAGGCCCGGCACTCTTCCAAGTTTCTAAAAAAGGTTTTCCGGGCGCCTGATCATCAACAATAGGCAGATGAAACCACAGCAGTCCCTGCGCCTCGGTAACTTCACCAATATCTGATAAGTGGTTTTTATCCAGTTCATCTTGGGTCATAAAGGTTAATAATGCCGTCGCACCTGAGGCTTTAATTTGTTGAAGTGAATTGATCAAATCGACATCTTTTGTACCGGGACAGGGGGTTAAAATAATGCTGGCGGCACTGTTTTCAACGCTGAGTGTAAAAAGGGGATGAATAGACATAAGGTTACCTGTTAAAAATTGTTAAAAAGCAGAAGAGGCTTCTGCTTTGTGTAATGATTCTACTTTGCGGATAGTTTATGACATCAATGTTTCATTTTGATGACATAAAAAATAACAGCCCCTTGCGGTAGTAATTATTAGCTTCATCGAGGCGATCCGCTTTTTCCAGCATTTTGGCCAGCAGCGCAAAATCGTCTACATTGGGATCCAGTTCAAGGCCCTTCTGCAGATGTTCAATCGCAGCTAATTCGTTGTCCTCATTTAGCTTTAACTTCGCAAGCGCGTGATGGATAGCACCATTTTCAGGATCTTTTTTAAGCTGTTTTTCCAATACTAAAATCAACTTGTCGTTATCCGTAATCTGTACTTTGTCGATATAAGCAAGTAGTGGCAAATTGAACTGCTCTTTAAGTTTTTCTATTAAAAAATGCTCGGCAAATTCATCACGTTTTGCCTCAATAAAAGCATCTAAGATTGCACATTGGTAAGGGATCTCTTTGCGCATGCTGCGCAATGATTTATTGTTCCATAACGCCTGTAGGGCCTCGCCGCTCTGCTGCGCTAACTGCTTAAAAAGGTGCTGATAAGCATTTAATTTGATTCTCTCAAATTCAGTATCAACCAAGGATAAATACTTACGTTGTTTGGTTAATACCTCGATATAATCAGCCCATTGATTTAGCGGGGGGTAAATATCTAAATACAATTTTTCAATGCGTTTATTACCCGGAAAGCTGCTGTCCAACTCCTTGAGCGTAAGCAACGCTTGTGCAAATTGTTCTGCTTCGATCTGCAATTCGACCCACACCAAACCAACGGCTAAGTTGCACCCTTTTTGGCTTAGCTTCGCCTGCTGCAGGTAAGAGTCACGTAAAACATAATTACCCTGCTGCTGCGCAGCTTTAGCGGCTGCGATATAGGTTAAGGCAGGCGCTGAAGTTCGTTCCGCTGATTTAGACAATAACTTTTGTGCTTGTTTACTGTTACCTTCGAGCAGCGCTAACATACCTAATAAACGGTTTCTCTCTGCTTTTTTAGTTTTACGCTGACCGAACCAACCACGCGTAATAGAACTCATTGAGAGTAGTTTACGTAAAACCCATTCAATGAAGCCCAATAAAAAATAAAAAACAACGACCGCAATAAGCGCATTGATAATAGTTGTTTCATAGGTGGTATAGGTATCGAGGGAAATTAAAATATAACCTTTATTAGTACTAATTTCAGGGCCAAAGAATAATCCGGCGATCAGTGCTGCAATGACGATAATAATTCGAATCATAATGTTATCCCTATTCTACTGTCGAATTAGCGAGTGATTTTTTTACCCGCTGCGTCATTATACGTTCCAGTACCGGCGCACTTTTTAATTGATCGGGATAATCGACGGAAACCTTCTGCTCTGTTAAGCGCTGAATAGATTTGAAAAAGTAATTGGTGGTATTATCGGTTAAATCATAATAATCCGTTAATAAATCAGATGCAGTCTGCATAGCTAAGTCATAAATAGCTTGCTGTTCGCGGTAAACTGCAAATTCAGCCTTTGCCAGCGCAGCGCGTACATTCTCCTGCAAATACCACTTTTGTTCCGGAGAAAGTAACGCTTGTACTTTCACATCACGTTTATTAATAACCACGAAACTCTCAACAAAACTGCGCCATGATTTGGATAAATTGTCACTCCAATCTTTAATATCCGTTGAAATTTCACTTTTATCTTTGCTCTCGGATGCCGATAAACTTAAACCAACAACCATCAGTTTATCGACCCGACTTTCAAGGTTAGAAAGCGCTAAAATGACACCATCGGGATCACGTTTTGGTAAAGATTCTAAACTGTTAATATCTTCTAACAATGCAGAGCGCAATGGATTGAGACTGGGATCGCTTAACACCAGCAGGCGCTGATCAGCGGCTTTGAGCAGCGAAACGGCCGTTGCCGGATCACTCTCTAACCAAATTTTACGGCCCGCCAAACGCACCAGGTATTCCACTTCCGTCAGGATCCAATCATTGGGATGACGTAGGGTTGTTTCCGCCACGCGGCGTTGTAAAGACTGAAGATCGCTGCTATAGAGCTTATTTTGATTTTTTACTTGTTGGAGTTGCTGATTAACTTGCCCTAATACCGACTGTAACTCTGCCTTTTGCTGATTGAGGGTGGTTTCCTGAGAAGATAAACTGCTGCTCAACTGCGCTATTTTGGCTTGCTGCTGATCCGTTTGCGCTTTATTTAATTTATAGAAATAACCTGCAGCAAAAATTAAAATAACAATCAGCAGCAGTGCCAATAAAGCAATAAACAGCGCTGATTTGCTGCTTTTTGCTTTTTTATTCACGGGAATATTTTCTGCTTCAGCATCCGGATGGTCAGATTTGAGATCCTTATTATTGATTATTGCTTCATTATTATCGTTATTCTTGCTCATAACCACCCTCACATTTTTTTAGGCAAAAAGGTTTAATTACTAATATAGATGACTATCTGTTTTTTATTAATGTTTAAAATAATCAACAACTTGCTGATCAGACATTCCGGGAAGTACTTCTGTATTTGACCAGCCCCAAAGCTTTGCCTGATCGAGTATACGCTCGCTCGGGGCATAAATAGTGAGCGTTCTCAACCATTCCTGCGCGGCAGACGGCACAACGGCCATTAATCTTTCCAACAATTCAATACTACTGATGATAGCACCATTAATATTTTGTTGTTGCCATTCTTTTGTTAAAGCTTTCCCGCACAAGACAAGAGCAACACGTTGATAAGGCTGATAATAATCAACGATTGCTCCGCGCTGCGTTAATGTATCACAGAGCAGCTCCCTGCCGCCTAGCCCGCGTAAAATAAGGATCTGCTTACCCTGTAAATCCGATAATAAGGGTAAATCAAGCAGCCCCTCACTATCAAAGCATCGTTCAGGAACAACAACATGCTGTGCTGTTGCTGTTTTTAGCTTGGCCTGAGTCGCTAATCCAACGGCTAAATATTCAGTCTGCGGCCAGTTTAAGCCCGCCAGAGCCCTATCAGTATAATCAACCGCGTTGGGACTTACCGCAATGATACAATCATAATGTTTTGCCAGCACTTTACTGACATGGTTAAATTCGGTTGTTTTTTGGAGTGCTAACAAGGGCTGCGCAAAAGCAACTATCCCCTGCGCATTGAGTAAATTCGTTAAGCGTTGCGCATGGGGGGCAAAACGCGTCACTAATAAGCGCACTTCTTTCATTGATTTTTATAAACTTCAGCAAGAATTTCTTCTGCGCCACAGGCTAATAATTGCTCAGCAAGGCTGACACCTAATTGCTGCGCATCATTCTGATGACCTGTTATCTCTTTGCGGATAATCTCTTTCCCGTCCACGCTGCCAACCAAACCGCGCAAAAACAGTTGCTCATTTTCAAGAGTGGCAAAGCTGCCGATGGGTACCTGACAACCGCCCTGTAATTTGAGATTCATTGCCCGCTCCGCCGTGACTCTTATGCGCGTTTTTGCATCTTCAAGCGGTTTTAACAGGTTAATGGTTTGTTCGTCATCTAAACGGCATTCAATCCCCACGGCACCTTGCCCTACGGCAGGAAGGCTAACCTCAGGTTCGATCAAAGAGGTGATCCGGTCTTGCATTTTTAAACGGATTAAACCGGCTGCGGCTAAAATAATCGCATCGTATTCACCCTCATCTAACTTGCGTAAACGTGTATTCACATTACCGCGCAGATTTTTAATGATGATGTCCGGTCGTAAAGCGAGAATCTGGCATTGACGGCGCAGGCTTGAAGTACCAACAACGGCGCCTTCGGGCAGCTTATCTAACTGCTGGTAATGATTGGAAACAAAAGCATCACGCGGATCTTCGCGTTCACAAATAGTCGTTAACCCCAATCCCTCGGGGAAATCAACCGGCACATCCTTAATCGAATGTACCGCGATATCCGCTCGCCCTTCTAATATGGCGACTTCTAACTCTTTAACAAAAAGACCTTTTCCGCCCACTTTAGCTAAAGGGGTATCTAATATTTTATCACCCTTAGTTTTCATCGGTAAAAGTTCAACGATTAAATCCGGGTGATGTTTTAAAAGTTCCGATTTAATGAAGTTAGCTTGCCACATAGCCAGAGGGCTATGGCGAGTCGCAATGCGAATTTTTTGAGCAGTCATTTATGCATTTTCTCGTGAATTAAATAATCATTTAATGCTACCAAAGATAAGCTTAATAAGCATGCTGATTAACGTAAAAATGCTGATCGGGTAGGAAAATGAATGATAGCAAGGCGGTGATTGAATGATAGCCATTATTTTAACCAGCAAGGTAAGCCGATATTAATGCCCATAAAAATTGGATTAATATTGAATTTTTATGCCCTAAGCAGTTAAGAATAAAGTTAAAAGGAGTGTTACAAAAGCGCTAACCCCACCATAACCTAACGGTAGTTTTTATTATCAAAACCGCCTGCTTTGACTAAAGGGGCTAACATTTTTTCCAGGCCATTTAATTTTATTTCATAGATCAAAGCTAACTGCTGCCCCAGTTTTCCTTCAGGAAAACCTTTGCTGTTAAACCAGACTAAGTAAGGCTCCGGCAGATGAATCAGCTTACGGCCAGCGTATTTACCGAAGGGCATAATTTGATTGATTGCTTCACTCAGTACTTTGGGATCATCTAACAAGGGGTTTGCCTCTCTACTAATTAATAATGATAACCGATATAAAAAGTAGATATGTTTGCAGTTATCTACAATTATACCGGCTTGGTTATGAGTTGTTTTTACACTTTTTCTAAGGCTTGCTCAACATCGGCAATAATATCATCGATGTTTTCAATACCGACTGAAATACGGATTAATTCTTCACTGACACCGGCGGCTTTTAACTCATCGCTATTCAGCTGGCGATGAGTTGTGGAAGCCGGGTGACAAGCTAACGACTTAGCATCACCTATGTTGACTAAGCGTAAAATCATTTGCAGCGCATCGATAAACTTTCCGCCGGATGCGGCTCCCCCTTTAATACCGAAGCTTAGAATACCAGAAGCCTTACCTGCACATATTTTCTGACAGATTTGATAATAAGGGCTGATCGAAAGTGCGGCATAGTTAACCCACTCTACTTTTTCATGTTGACTGAGGTAAGCGGCTAATTTCTCGGCATTTTCACAGTGCCGTTCCATGCGTAAACACAGGGTTTCTAAACCCTGCATAATTTGAAACGAATTCATTGGTGAAATCGCTGCACCTGTATTACGCAGAGGAACAACACGGCAGCGTCCAATATAAGCAGCAGCGCCTAATGCTTGCGTATAAACCACACCATGATAAGAGGGATCCGGTTCATTTAGAATAGCAAAGCGTTTTTTGTTGGCAACCCAGTCAAACTTACCTGAATCAACAATAATGCCGCCAATACAAGTACCGTGACCACCAATATATTTAGTCAGGGAATGCACCACAATATCAGCACCAAACTCAAATGGACGGCATAATACCGGTGTTGCGACGGTATTATCCACAATCAGGGGGACACCGTGTTTATGGGCTATCTGAGCAAGCTTTTCAAGATCAACAATATTACCGGCAGGGTTACCGATTGATTCACAAAAAACAGCCCGCGTATTTTCATCTATAGCGTCCTCAAAACCCTGGTAATCATCAAAGTTGACCATACGGGTTTCGATACCCTGCTTGGGTAATGAGTGGGCGAAGAGGTTATAAGTGCCGCCATAGAGTTGGCTGCTACTCACAATGTTAGTACCAACTTCGCATATACATTGTATGGCATAAGTGATTGCAGACATACCGGATGCCACAGCAAGTGCTCCAATTCCGCCCTCCATCGCCGCGACCCGTTTTTCCAGTACATCAGTGGTGGGATTCATGATCCGCGTATAAATATTACCGGCTACCTTTAAATCAAACAGATCTGCACCGTGTTGTGTATCATCAAAGGTGTAAGAAGTGGTCAGATAAATTGGTACAGCCGCAGCTTTAGTGGTGGCTTCGGATTCATAACCGCAGTGTAATGCGAGTGATTCTAATTTCATAAATACGCCTATTGATAAATATAATGAATGTATGAAAAACATACCCTGATAAAACCGTTCAAAACTAGCACCGTTAATGTTCAATAAACAGCACTTTTATGCATATATCAAAGGTAGACATAGATCTAAATCAGCTGCAAATCAAAATTTAAAGATTGATTATTAGTCGTCATTATTTTTTAAATACTGTGCAGAGACAATATGACTCAAGCGATAAATACTTTAATATTAACAATATTGCTATAAGTTAAAACCGGATGAGAACAATGCTAACAAAGATTAAAATTTGTAAAATAGATCAACTGGATTTATTACGTGCTATCTCCATTGAAACCTATCGAGATACATTCTCAGACAGCAATAGTGAAGCATTAATGGCTCAATATTTTCAAGATGCCTTAAATAAAGA
>DATBNI010000558.1:0-5583 GCA_036554425.1 Psychromonas sp. | reverse complement strand
TTATTTCCTGTTACCGTTCGACTTGCATGTGTTAAGCCTGCCGCCAGCGTTCAATCTGAGCCATGATCAAACTCTTCAATTTAAAGTTTAATTTGCAGCTAAGCTGCGACTCAATATAACTGACTAAAACTAAAGAACCCTTTATCTAAATACCTAAGTATAAAAACAATGGGTAATTTATTATTCTGAATAAATAAATTTATTCGTGTGTCACTTTTATTGATGAGTAAGCTATTCACTAAGTGAAAAGTTACTGCCTTTACAAGAAAGGACTTTGATTTTTTTTGAAATCACATCAACAACACGTGTCCACACAGATTGTTTGATTAAATTGTTAAAGAGCGTGCCTTTCGGCGAGGTGCGTATATTACGCCACCTGCAAACGATGTCAATGGCTAATTTCATGTTTTCAATCAACGTGATACCTCATTAAAAACTTAACCTCTTTCGTTCTGGGTAACCGGATTAACTTGCGTCTTTCCCGTTTCCGTGGATGCGCATTATAGGGATTTAGATAGCGCTGGCAAGTCTTTATTGATGATTATTTCAATAAAATGAACGAACGATTAATTAACCAACAAAGTGCTGTTTAGTTAGCCGTTATAGTACCGTTTTGCTACTGATTAGCTGGTTGATAGATTTTTGAGGATACAATTTTTTACTTACCATGCTCGTTATCATAAAACCAATGGCCGCCCAGCTAATTGCTATTACTATAATTAAGGCTTCATTTGTTATGTAAAACTGTTTGGCTATTAATGCACTGCTGATAAAGAAGATAAGAGGAACAAGATAGACTAACATAGCACTTTTTACTAAATCAGTATTATTTATATGCAGTTCAACAAACTTATCAACTTCCATTCCCTCTGTATAAGGAATGCTAAATTGAAGCGCTTTGTCTGAAAATGTTTTGGATACTACACCCACACCACAGCTATCATTATTTTGGCATGACGAACATGCCGATTTTGAAATGTATTCAATATGCGCAAGGGTTTTACCCTTGTTTTTTTCAATTGCTATTATTTTCGCTTTTTCACCTGCCATTTTTTATTCCACCATTGAAATAGAGTCGATTAAACGTTTGGCAGTGGCAACCGGTATTTCACCTATCACATTAATCTCAAAATTATTTTTTTGATCTGTGTACAAAACCGTTGCACCACGTTGAATTGTTTTCTGCTGTTGCGCTAATGTTGTTTTTTTAGCTGAGATATAAATAGAAACAGAAACAATACCATCGTTTAACATTATGTAGGAAACCGGTTCATTTTCATACATCACTAATTTATGCTGATCATCTTTAACAACGTTAAAACCAGCAGGCAGCCAATCGACCTTCCATAAAGACGCCTTGAGATTAGCAGTTTGGGATATATTGAATAATTCTGGCAGTGTTTGACTACTCAAACTTTCTAACCAGGGATTAATTTGCTCGCTAACTTTTAATGAAACAACCATTATCTGATCGAGGATAATATTTGAATTATCAATAGTATCTAAGCGCAATGGCAAATGAGTATCAAGATCTATCCAGACGATATAACTATAACGATATTGATCTTTACTCATCATGCGGATAGCCATTGCTGTTTTACCCGCAATGCGCCCTTTTCCTAAAATGATGTATTCGTATGACGCTAACCCCTTCTCATAATCAAAATTAGCAATATTTGCAAAGACACTTTGGTTGCGGCTAGATTGTAACGTATAGGGTTGTGAGCCTTGTTCAAAATAACTTATTTTTTGCAAGTATTGTAAAGACTCACGCATTGCACCGTTAAGATAACGAAAATAGGCAATCTCTTCCTGGTTAATAACACCATGGAGTAATTGTTTTGGTTCAACTGTATTTTTTAGGTTATTTAAATATAATATTTCATAATTTAAATTTTTATACGCCGTTTGCATAAGCTGCAAGTATTCAATAGCAGTTATATCGCCCTTTTTTTCTGTTTGATCGTTGCCGGCCTCTGTTGCTTGAACAGAAAATGCGCCACTAGCAATTAATATAAACACACCAGTAATTAACGTTTTAAAATGTAAGAGCAGTTTCATTACTTACCTTAATATTGTGTTGGCAGCTGTGTTTTTAGGTTATTTAAGGTTGTGTTTGCAGCTTTAATTGGTGGTCATTTAATAACGCTTCTAATCGTTCATTATGTTCTTTAATTTCCTGTTGAGATTGTTTTTTAGTTGCTTGCAAACTGACCGGGTTTGCAGCGCCCAGGGGCACCGTTTTTAACACTTCAAGTCCAACACTGTTGTTTTCAAAGCTTGGCTCAGAAGTAACCAGGCTTGCTAACACCACCACTCCGGCAACAGACGCGGCGATCGCGTATTGTCCAAAACGTTTAACAAAAGAGATAACATTATTTTCACTTGCTGGTGTCACTGTTTCTGTACTTGCACCAAGCTCCACAACTGGCGCCGTTATAGGTTGTTTTTTTATCTCAGCCATGACTTGCTGACTAATATCAAAATTAGCGAATTGATCCGTAACATCACCACGCATCACATCACCAATTAAATGATAACGACAAAATTGATCCTGTTTATCTTTATTAATCAGTAGGTCATCAATTAACTTCTGATCAATAAATTCATTGTCAACAATTGCTGACAGTTGTTCATTCACATCTTTCATTTTGCTTCCCAATTAATATTCTAATAGAGGTTTGAGATGCTTATCTATCATTTCACGAGCTCTAAAAATACGAGAGCGAACTGTACCGATAGGGCAATCTTCGATAATTGCTATTTGCTCATAACTCATACCCTCAAGTTCCCTAAAGGTAATTGCGGCCTTTAGTTCTGGGGGTAATTGTTCAATAGTTGTTAAAATGACTTTTTTGACTTCCTGAGATCTTAATATCGCCTCAGGATTGTCAACTTCCTTTAACGCATCACTACCATCAAAATTATCCGCTTCCATTGCATCTATATCAGATGCTGGCGGTCGGCGGCTTTGACTTGTTAAATAATTTTTGGCTGTATTAACAGTAATTCTATATAACCAGGTATAAAACGCACTATCTCCACGAAAAGAGGGAAGAGAGTTATACACTTTGATAAAGACTTCTTGGGTTACATCTGCAATGTCGCCACTATTGCGCACATAACGCGTTAAAATATTGGCAACTCGGGTTTGGTATTTTCTCACTAACAATGTAAAAGCAACTTGATCCCCGCCTTGAATACGCCGAACCAGTTGTAAATCTAAATCTCGCTCACTCATTAGGGCTTCTCTACCTATAATAATATTGGTGAGCCCTATTAGCACCCACACTTATGACTTTGAATAAAAAAGAAAGTTCCGGAAAAATAAAAAGAATTGATTTTTTGGACTGACTTTCTCTTTAATATACCTAAAGTAGTTGAAAAGTATAGATTCTCATTTTAAAGTGACTGCATTGAAAATGATATACATACTAAAAAAACGGTCTTAATAACAGAGCATATAACGCTATGACAGAAAGTAAATCAATAACTGAAAAGCAACATACTTGTGACGTCCTCATTATTGGTGCTGGCGCTGCCGGGCTTTCATTAGCGCTAAAGCTCGCCCCACACGCCAGAATCAATGTGTTAAGTAAAGGTAAGCTTTCTGAAGGTTCTACCTTATATGCCCAAGGCGGAGTTGCCGCAGTTTTTTCCGATGACGACAGTATTGAAGCTCATGTACAGGATACATTAATCGCGGGTGCTGATTTATGTGATGAAGAAGCTGTTCGCTTTACCGTCAGTAATGCTAAAGACAGCATTCAATGGTTAATTGATACCGGCGTGGGTTTTGATACTGAAGTTGATGGCGATGGCCACACACAATACCACCTCACGAGAGAGGGCGGGCATTCTCATCGCCGTATTCTGCATTCTGCTGATGCAACAGGAAAAGAGATAGAAACGACTTTGCTCGGCGCGGTCAAAAAGCATAAAAACATCAACCTGATGGAGGGCTATAATGCGGTTGATTTAATCACCAGCCGAAAATTAAACCTGCCAGCAAACCGCATTCTGGGGGCTTATGTATGGAACCGTAAAGCCGAGCGAGTTGAAATAATCAAGGCTAATTTTGTAACACTGGCCACAGGCGGAGCCAGTAAAGTTTATCAATATACCAGTAATCCGGATGTCTCCAGCGGTGACGGTATTGCTTTAGCCTGGCGCAGTGGCTGCCGTATTGCCAACATGGAGTTTAATCAGTTCCACCCTACCTGCTTATACCATGCTGATGCTAAAAACTTTTTGTTAACTGAGGCGCTCCGCGGAGAAGGCGCTCATCTGCTGCGTCCGGACGGTACACGCTTTATGTTTGATTTTGATGAGCGTGCAGAGCTGGCTCCTCGTGACATTGTTGCGCGGGCAATCGATTATGAGATGAAACGTTTAGGGGCTGATTGTATGTATTTAGACATCAGCCATAAATCAAAAGAATTCATAGTTAAACACTTTCCGACTATTTACCGACGCTGCTTGTCACTCGGCATCGATATGGCAGAGCAACCTATACCTATAGTACCGGCAGCCCATTATAGCTGTGGCGGCGTGATGATCGATCACCACGGGCAAACAGATATAGATGGATTATATGCGATTGGAGAAGTCTCTTATACTGGCCTGCACGGCGCAAACCGCTTAGCGTCTAATTCGTTATTAGAGTGTATTGTTTATGCACACGCATGCGCCAAAGATATTATTAACCGGCTTCCTTTTTACAAAGAACGTAAATTTGCAGTCATTCCTGACTGGGATGAGAGTCAAGTAGATGATTCAGATGAAGCTGTCGTCATTCAGCATAACTGGCATGAACTACGGTTATTTATGTGGGATTATGTTGGTATTGTTCGAACCGATAAGCGTTTAGAACGGGCGCTGCGTCGCGTGCAGTTACTGCAACAAGAGATCGATGAATATTACAGTAACTTTAAAGTAGGCAACAACCTTCTGGAACTCAGAAATTTAGTGCAAGTTGCTGAAATAATAATAAAAAGTGCAATGAAACGAAAAGAAAGCCGGGGTTTACACTACAATCTTGATTACCCTGAACAATTGGATAACCCAAAACCCACCATTCTCACGCCTGACAAAAACAGTTAATAATCACCATCGCCCGATTTTAACCAATCGGGCTAATAATCTGTACTCATCTTCTTTAACGGCATCTCTGTAAATGACAATAAATCTCTTGCAGGGCATTTTGCGGATGATTAAGTTTGATAAGTCATTGGATCTGCTTTGCAGATGAATAAATAAGCAAAAACCATTATAAAATGAAGATGCGCTAATTTCCCCGCAGAGCAACTCCTTGTTGGCAAATATAACCTCAATTTGTCCTGTATCACTTAACTTTAGATTGTAAGTCTGAGTATAGGATTGTTTTCCCGCATAGGCCGCAATCAGCAGTAAAAACAAAGACAATATAACGCTTAGCCAAGTTAATTCAACAACCAGGAGTAATAAGAGAATAAGGGATGAGTACAGCGTAAAAACAAAAACACCTCCGTAGATAGAGGTGCTTACGCAAATGTTATACTTTAACGCGCTTGAGTATGACATTGATGATTTTGGCCTGTTCAA
>DATBNI010000533.1:0-2051 GCA_036554425.1 Psychromonas sp. | reverse complement strand
TCCTGAGCTGCCGTCTTTCGCTTCCATTTGCCAGCGCCAATCACCTGGGGTAAAGCCGCTCAGGGCAACTGACCATGTATCACCGGAAGTCTGGCTGGCAGAAAATGATTGTGTTTGCACGCCATCGGGAAAATGAATGATCACCTTCGCCGAGCGGACACCGCTTAGATCCGTGATAACCGCGCTGAAGGTATACGGATCTGCAATGGTTGCGCCGGCAGCGGGGTTCATCTCAGTTATGGATGGAGGGGTAGTATCTTTTGCATCGGAAGTAGGCTTGCCTTTGTATTCAAGATAGTCTCTGGATAATCCATAGGGGGTAAGCTGTCCGTTGCGGCCCTTTAAAAAAGCCTTGCCGCTAGGATCTACCCGCAAATCTCTGGGTATAGCTTGCTGCCTGCGCTCGGGCGTCCAATGTTCAATAACCTGCTGCTTCAAGACGCTAAGCTTTGATATTTTATCGGGTTGTGCTTTTATGTTGAATGAGAGCATAAATGCACAAGTGCAAAAAAATAGACTTAAAGGAACAGTTTTCATATTCATATATAACCCCGTAGTAAAATTTCAGACTCAGCATTAACAAGCTATCCAATAAATATAGCTGTTGAATTATAATGGTCAATAAAAGCCCTGCATTACCATAAACAAAGGAGCAGGAAAGGATTTAGTTTTACATACCCGGCATAATTGATGCCCTCTGGGCGGTCATTTTAGAAGCATACACAAAACGTCATCTTGAGATGGAGGGTATTGGCGGACCACCAGCTTCGCAAAAAGGGTTATTTATGTCACTGGAGCAATTGCTAGTTGAGATTGAGAGGCTAGAATTTATTATCGGGACTGAGCTGAAAAGAAATAATTATGAAGGAAAAGGTAAAACACTGGGTCGTGTACTCAGAGTGAAGCTTAACCGACCTTGATTTTGCTGCATGATGGTAAGGAAGTGGCATGCTTGGTGCGCAATATACGCCAGCTGCTGGCCCAAGGTGACTCATTTTAAGAAAACCATGAGCGTTATTATTTAATCGCTTCTGCAGGTATTGAAGCTGTCGTTAAAAATAAAAGTACCCATAAAATTATTAATGTTAAGTTGACCTGTTTTTTTTTGCCTGTAAAATGCGATCCACATCTCATTATTTGTTTATTGTCATTAAAAAGAAAAATATGCATAAAATTATTAATGTTAAGTTGACCTCTATTTTTTCTCCAATATGCCAAACCCTGCTTCAGGAGGATGCTCAAAAGTTCAAAATACACTCCAAGGATAAATGCCTGGATAACTGCACAGAGTTACTTATTATTCGCCTCGACGGAACTATTATAGGTTATGGTACTTTTGACCTTGTGGATGATACATATGTCAATATCAATTCGCTACACTTCAGGGAAATCGTTAAAGATCATGCACTAGGTGAATACTGGTTATCTCGTCAATTAAAGCGCCATTTACGTAAAAACACTTATCTCAATTTTCAGCTAGCCCGTTAATATAAACTCTGGGGAAGGGCCAAAAACAGCAAGGCAATAAAACCGCTTGCCTCGCTGATTCATTAAACCTTACCGTTAAGCGAGTGCAGCCACGGCGTCTTTAACTAATTGCCCAATTTGCGTCCAATCCCCCTGATCAATTAACTGACTCGGCACCATCCAAGTACCACCACAAGCCAGTACCGCCTTGATATCCAGATAATTTTTAACATTGCTGGGCGTGACTCCGCCCGTTGGCATAAAGCTCACCGGATACACAGCCGCCAGAGATTTCAACATTGCCACGCCACCGGAGGGTTCAGCAGGGAAAAATTTTAAGGTCTCAAGTCCCATCTGCATCGCCTGTTCAACCAAACTTGGGTTATTAACGCCCGGTATAATAGTCACTTTCTTATCTAAACAATACTGCACAGTGGTTGGGTTAAAACCCGGGCTGACAATAAAATCCACGCCCGCGGCAATAGCCTGATCGACCTGCTCGGCATTAAGCACTGTACCCGCACCGATTAGCATATCAGGATAAGCATCGCGCATATTTCGAATGGCTTGTGCGGCGGCCGGGG
>DATBNI010000525.1:0-3248 GCA_036554425.1 Psychromonas sp. | reverse complement strand
TTGGATGATGAAGCGGTTTTTTTTCGTCTGCGATTTGCTAAAAGCGGGTTTCTCGGTGATTAGCGGAGCTTGGTAGCGCACCTCCAGTGTCTGGAAAAGAGCTGGACCAGGGGGCTTGTTTATTGGTTCGAATCTTTTATCACCGACCACATTTAGAAGAACCGCTTTATGCTTAATCGCAGAAGCGGTTTTTTTCGTCTGCAGTTTGGTGACTTTATTTAAAGGACGGAAGTAGAGATTAAAGACTGCTCAGACACCAAGCTGTCGCTTTATAAGACTGCTCAGATACTAAGCTGTCGCTTATTCGCTGCTCCGTTTATCACCGACCACATTTAAAGAAACCGCTTTATGCTTAATCGCAGAAGCGGTTTTTTCGTCTGCGATTTGCTAAAAGCGGGTTTCTCGGTGATTAGCGCAGCTTGGTAGTGCATCTGGCTTGGGATAATAATAATTAGTTTGCTTAGATATCAAGTTGTCGCTTTACAAGACTGCTCAGATACTAAGCTAACGCTTATTCGCTGCTCCATTTATCACAGAACAAATGTAAAAAACCGCTAGGTAATTAACTCTAGCGGTTTTTCCGTTTGTCGTTTGCTAAGGTAATTGCAGCGCTGTTATTGTTTTGCTTTGACTCTTTGAGCTTGTTTAACCGCTTGTTTTTTAATACGGTTATTTTCCAGTTGGGCAACAGCTTCGTTGCCGATATGGATTTGTCCGCGCTGTTTGGCTAAGCTCACCTGTTTTTCCCGTTGTGCAAAACGCTGTTTTTGCTCAACAGTTAACTGCTCATGGCACTGATGGCAGCAGATACCTTCTTGATACTTATCGGATTTTTTATCGGCTTCGGTGATCGGTAAACGGCAGCCATGGCATTGGTCATATTGGCCTTTTTCGAGCTGGTGATTGACCGAGACTCTATTATCAAAGACAAAACATTCACCTTGCCATAGACTTTCTTCCTGCGGCACCTCTTCAAGATATTTTAATACCCCGCCCTCAAGGTGATAAACCTCATCAAAACCCTGCTCTTTTAAATAAGCAGTAGACTTTTCACAGCGAATGCCACCGGTACAAAACATGGCTACTTTTTTATTGACGGCAGGGTCCAAGTTATCTTTGACGTATTGAGGGAACTCTCTGAAGTTGGTCGTTTTAGGGTCTACGGCATTTTTAAAGGTGCCTATACTGATTTCGTAATCGTTACGCGTATCCACTAAGAGCACATCAGGGTCGCTGATCAAGGCATTCCAATCTTTTGGTTTGACGTAGCTACCGGCCGTTTTTTTCGGATCTATACCTTCAACGCCCATGGTGACAATCTCTTTTTTGAGCTTAACCTTAGTACGGTAAAAGGGATTTTCCTTATCGAAAGACTCTTTGGTGGTCAGGTTACTCAAGCGCGGATCGGATTTTAACCAATCAATAAGTATGTTGATACTTGCCCGGCTGCCTGCCACTGTGCCATTGATTCCTTCATTGGCTAACAATAAAGTACCTTTGACGTTGTTGGCTTGCATTATCTTTAATAAGGGGGCTTGGATCTGTTGATAATTGTCTAAAGTTACAAAACGATATAACGCACAGACGACTGTATTTGACATGGGTTTTCCTCGTAGCTAACTGAAACGTAAATTCAGGGCTTGGGTTGAATAATAGAAGCGCTATTATACAAATATTTGTTAAGCCTGTAAGAAAATCCTTGATGATTTGTAAAAACTATTTCTCTTTGCTTCTTTTCTCATCTGGCTGCCTGTGGGTTAAAAAGGTGCTTATATATTAACTGTTATACAGACTTGGGATACGCAGCCTATGTTTAATATAAATAATAATGTGAAAAAAATGCTAGTATGTTCATTGTTGCATGATGGGGTAGGGAAACACTGCCCTATGTCTAATGTAAATAAGAGTGTCAAAATGGAGGCCGGGCGACACGCCAGGTAAACAAGATCCTGCATTCATTTTGTTTATAATATAATAAAAACTTAAACCTTTTTTAATAGGGAATAACAATGAAAAAATTACTAATGGGTTGCATCTGTGCGCTAAGCTTATTAACCGCGGTGAGCACAGCAAACGCAGCTAAAGTCGGTTTTGGTTTTGACCAGGGATTTGGTGTTGCGGGACAGTTTGATAATATCAATGCCTTTGTTGGTAATGATGGCGTCAGCGGAGATTATTTATTTAAGGAAGGTTCATTTGAGCAGGATGTTCCCTTTGATTATTATCTGGGTGCCGGCGCATTTTATAAATGGCACAATGATGATGTTTTTGGTGTACGCGTGCCGCTCGGTCTTACCCTTCCTTTTGCTGAGCAATTTGATGTGTTTGCGCAGGTATCGCCAACTTTAGGCTACAAAGATAAAAAAGATGAATTACGTTTTGCTTTGAGCGCCGCGATAGGTGTGCGTTACGCATTCTAACGGAGTGATGGATAAAAATTAAAAGGGCGAAAGCCTTTTTTTTTTGTCTTTGCCATTAAATGATTTTTTTTCCGGAGTATATATGAGTACAGTTAATAAGGTATTGATGGCGCCTGATGGGCCTGAATTTTCACAACTTGTCCAGGGATACTGGCGCCTTGGTGCATGGAATATGGACAAGCAGGCGCGTTTGACATTTCTTAAGCAGCATATCGAAATGGGCATCAGCACTGTTGATCACGCGGCTATTTATGATGCCGGACATTGCGAAACTTTATTCGGCGAGGCATTAAAACTCGATCCTTCAATTCGAGAGAAAATTGAAATTGTTTCAAAATTTGGTATTAACGGCATTGCTACCAGCGCCACTGAAAAACGCGTTTCTCATTATGACTGCAGTAAGCAGGGGATTTTAGACTCGGCAGAAAACTCTTTACGACGTTTAGGGGTCGAGCAGCTGGATGCATTATTAGTACATAGGCCGGATTTTTTGATGGATGCGGACCAGGTGGCTGAGGCATTTCATGAATTAAAGCTGAGCGGTAAAGTGAAGTACTTTGGTGTGTCCAATTTTACAACCTCGCAGTTTGATTTATTACAATCTCGTTTGAATGCTCCACTGGTAACCAATCAGGTTGAATTTAACCCGATTAATTTTGATGTTGTATCTGATGGAACACTGGATCAGTTACAACAGTATAGGGTGCGGCCAATGGCATGGTCCTGTCTGGCGGGAGGCGATATTTTCAGTGCACAAACGCAGCAGGCGAAACGTTTGCGTGCAACCCTGTCTGAACTTGGCGAAGAGTTAGGTGCGGATTCTATTGA
>DATBNI010000512.1:0-7396 GCA_036554425.1 Psychromonas sp. | reverse complement strand
AATGTTATTCTGCGGTGTGTTATTTTTAATCCCGGGTTTTGGCCAAATAGTTGCCCCCTTTATCTGGTTTGTCTTCGCAGGTTGGATGATGGCAATACAGTATGCAGACTTCCCATTCGATAATCATAAAATCCCTTTTGCGACAATGAAACAGGGATTAAGGAAACGTTTAGGCAAAAATTTAACTTTTGGAATGCTGGTTAGTTTTTTTACCACTGTCCCTATCATAAACTTCATCATCATGCCGATTGCGGTGTGCGGAGCAACTGCTTTTTGGGTGGATGTCTATAAACAAGAATTCATCAGTGATGAGATGCAAAGCGTAAACTAAGATTGTCAGATGACTCCTTAAGCATAAACGGGGTCATCTTCAACAAATATCTGCCTGCGCCTGTATTTCCTACTTCAGTTTAAACCCTGCAAAAAACAAAAAATATTATGATTGTGACTTGAGTAATCGATATAAGGTGGGCGCATCCAATTTTTCTATATATTGCTCATAATCGATCCCTTTTTCAACTATATACTCAGTGATTAACTCTTTTACCATTTGTAATAACTCTTTGGGATCCCAAACTTTTTCTAAAAAGTTATCAAGTTTGGCGTTGTTGATGGCCTGGATAGTATCAGCTTGTGTTGCCAGGCCGGTTAACAGTAATTTTTTCGTTCCTATAAAACGATTATCCTTCGCCACTTCAGTCAATAACTCTACCCCTGATTTTTCCGGCATAATATGATCTGAAATAATCAGTGCAACATATTCCTGCTGCGCATCTAACTCTTCCAATAACGCTAAGCATTCAAAAGCGGACTCGCATTCTTCAATATTAAACATATCGCTAAAGTAATCGAGATCGCGGCTGACGGATTCCAGTACTTCACGTTCATCATCAACACAAATGATATTGATTTTTTCCATTTTTCTGCCTCTCAAAAAGTTGCTTAACCAATAAAATTGCTTTTATTGATAATGAATAACATAGCAAAAGCGACTAATATGCCAACAAGACCAATTATAACGCCTATTTTTGCCATCTGCTTGGTTTCAATATTACCCGATGCGTAAGCAAGTGCATTAGGAGGTGTACTGATAGGCAATGACATCCCTAAGGATGCGGCAAAAGTGACGGCTAGAATTAATACAACCTCACCGCCATAGGGTAATAAGGATTGCATGGTGGTCGCTAATGCGGCAATCAGGGGCAGTAATAAATTGGCGGCCGCCGTATGGGAGATGAAATTTGCCATCACTAAACATAATAAAGCGGCACCCAAAATCAACAGGAGAGGATGTAAATTACCAAAAGGAATGGCATCAACCGCGTTTTTAGCCAGGCCGGATTGATCTAACGCGACACCTAATGCAATACCGCCCGAGACCAGCCATAAAACATCCCAGGATATGCGTTTTAAATCCTCTTTGTTAATAATCTTAAAGGTAACAAAGACAGCGACGGGGATTAATGCCACAACATAAGCGTTCATGCCATGTATATCGCCCATTAACCACAATATAATAGTGCCGATAAAGGTGATATAAACCGTAATTGCTTTGGGGGTTTTTAAAAACTTCCCTTTAATATTGAGATCTATTTGCTCCGTCGATGTTGGAAATAGTTTTATTAATAATAACCAGGCGATAAATAACATCACCACCACAAAGGGCACACCGAAGACCATCCATTGCCCGAAAGAAATGCTGTTTTCATTGACTAAATACTTTAATGCTATTGCATTGGGCGGGGTACCAATAGGCGTGCCTATGCCCCCGATGTTGGCGGCTAAAGGCACGGATAATGAGAAGGCAACTTTGCCTAAGTCTTTGGTCGCCAGCAGGGCAATAACAGGTGATAAAATGGATAACATCATCACAGTGGTGGCGGTATTGCTCATAAACATGGAAAAAACAGCAGTGATCATCATCAAGCCCAGCATCACGTATTTGGGATTGTTGCCGAAGGGTTTGAGTAATACGCGCGCTAAATTAACATCTAATCGATATTTAGTTGCCGCCATAGCCAAAAAGAACCCCCCTAAAAAGAGCATAATAATAGGGGATGAAAAGGTTGCCATAATAGCTTGATAGCTGATTAAATGTCCTAAATCCGGGCTGGGGCTTTTAAAAAACCATAAACCCTTGTCGGAAATTAATAACAGCTCAGCGACAATAATGACCACTGAAGTGGCGAAAATAGGGATTGGCTCTAATACCCAGCAAAGTGCAGCCATAGCAAAAATAGCGATAACTCTTTGTTCGATCAGGGTGAGTCCAACAATACCAAAACTATCGCCGGGTAAAATCAGAATAATGAAGGGGACGATGACAGGTAACAGGTACTTTAAATATTGACTGGACATAGACCTAACTTTTTATTGTAAATAAAAAACAATTGTCTATTAACCACAATATAAAAGAGTGAATTGGATCACTTAGTCTTAAAAAAGCCCTTTTGAATATTCAAAAAGGCTGATTGGATCACTTTAATAACTTATTGAAATCCCTTTAATAACTTATGAAATTACTGGATTAATGCCTTGCTGACTTTTTCATATAAATCTAATGCTAAATCATCAAGTTGCAGTAAGCGATTTAACTGCTGTTTAATTAAATTCTTACGGTTTTGATCTAAGCGTTTGAATTGAATTAACGGGGTTATTAAGCGCGCAGCAACCTGCGGGTTCTGCTTGTTTAATTTTATCAACTGCTCGGTTAAAAACACATAACCACTGCCGTCTTTGGCATGAAAATGATAAGGATTATTTTGCGCGAATGCGCCGACTAAGGAACGTAACCTGTTGGGGTTATTGAAATCAAAACTGCGATGGTTAAACAGCGCTTTTACATTATCTAATACGCAAGGCCTATCCTGGCTGGCCTGAATCACAAACCATTTATCCATCACCAACCCATTTTCAAACCACTTCGCCTCAAAATCCTGCATAACAGTCTCTCGGCATGCAAGCGAAGCAGCATTAGCCGCAACCAAAGCTGCCAGATGATCGGTCATATTATTGCAACGGGTAATTTGTTTCACGACTAATTCATTGCCTAATGCGGAATCCGCCTTAGCAATAAATAACAATGCCAGGTTGGCCAGTTTACGGTAAGCGATATCTTTGGTGACCGGCTGATACTCGCCCGCCACTTGATGGTCATGATAAACAGTCATAAATTCAGGGTGTAAAGCCACAGCCAACTGGCTCAATATAAATTCACGCGCCTGATGCAGCGCTTCAATATCAACTTTATCAAATAATTCCATTGCCCCGGTCTCCGAGACAAACTCAAACATATCTGCAATCAGCGCAGGATCTAGCTGCTTACTTACCAGAACCCCTTTAAAACCTTCAATAAACAGTGCCGGCAGCTGCATTTTTTGTTCATTTTGCAGGCGCTGCACATTTTCAATAAGGTATTTATTAAATAAAGTTTGTCCTGCGTCCCAGCGGGAAAATTCATCACTGGCAAAATTCATCAAATGTAAAAGCTGTAAATCCGAATAACCGTATTGGTATTTGACCGGAGCTGAAAAACCTCTGAACAAAGAGGGTACAGGTTTTTCGGTGATATTTTGAAACACAAAAGTCTGCTCTTTATGGGTTAAACTCAATATTGTATTGGTTTTATTCTCCCCTAAATTAAGTGCGTTACCCTGCTTATCTAATAATTCAATAGCGATAGGAATATGCAGGGCTTGTTTTGATTTTTGATCCGCCGTTGGCTGCGTTTTTTGTTTAAAGGTAATTTGATAAGTGTTTTTTAGCGGATCAAAATGATCGCTGACATGCACATTTGGCGTGCCTGATTGTGAATACCAGCGTTTGAACAGGGTTAAATCAATCTTACTTGCATCCTGCATCGCGGCAATAAAGTCATCACAGGTGACGGCTTGTCCATCATGACGCGCAACATATAACGCCATGCCCTGCTGAAATGCCGTTTCCCCTAATAAAGTGTGCAGCATGCGGATCACTTCAGATCCTTTTTCATATACGGTTAAAGTATAAAAATTATTCATTTCCATCACAGATGCGGGGCGAATCGGATGAGACATCGGCCCGGCATCTTCAGCAAACTGATGATTACGCATGGTTTTTACATTAGCGATACGGTTAGCACTGCGGCTGCCCAAATCAGAACTGAACTCCTGATCGCGAAAAACCGTTAATCCCTCCTTCAAGCTCAATTGAAACCAATCGCGGCAGGTAATTCGGTTACCTGTCCAGTTATGAAAATATTCATGACCTATCACAGCTTCAATGCCTAAAAAGTCCTGATCCGTTGCACTTTGCGCATTAGCTAAAACAAATTTAGAATTAAAAATATTTAACCCTTTGTTTTCCATCGCCCCCATATTGAAAAAATCCACCGCAACTATCATGTAAATATCTAAATCGTATTCAAAATTAAAGCGCTGCTCATCCCATAGCATGGCCTTTTTCAGTGAAATCATGGCATGGGCAGTTTTGTCTAAATTGCCTTTATCTACAAAGAATTCTAAAGCCACTTCGCGGCCACTTTTGGTGGTAAAGGTATCTTTTAAACAATCAAAGTTTCCGCCAACCAGGGCAAACAGATAAGCAGGTTTTGGAAAGGGATCTGACCAGCTAACCCAATGCCGTCCATTGGCTAATTCCCCCTGATCAACACGATTACCATTGGATAAAAGAAAAGGATAAAGCGCTTTATCTGCACTGATTCTGGTGGTAAATTTTGCCATTACATCGGGTCTGTCCAGATAATAAGTAATGCGGCGGAAACCCTCAGCTTCACATTGGGTGCAGAATGCGCCACCTGATTTATATAAACCTTCAAAGGAAGTATTCGCCTGCGGGTTTATTTCAGTATGAATTTCCAGGGTAAAGCTCTGCGGTAAGTGAGACAGTGTTAAACCGCCTTCCTGCAACTTATAATCCTGATGTTCGACACCATTAACCAGAAGCTTATTAAGTTGTAACTGCTCCCCAAATAAAAACAGGGGTTGGTCATGCTCACTAACACGCACTACCCTGCTCACGGCTTTGACTAAGGTATTGCTGTCATAAAGCTCAAATTCCAGATCAATGCTATTTATTTCATAATCCGACACTTGATAATCTGCAAGGTATTTTTCTTTTGGATTTTTTTCTGCAATATTTTCAATCGAGGTAACTTGGGTCATTTTAAGGCACTCTTTTTTTTGTAGCGGATTGGTAATATGCTTACTAATATACAAGATGGCTTAAGGAATGCTAAGCGCTTATCGGTAAACTTGCAAAAAAAATCATTCAACAGACTTTTGTAAGGCCAGTTTCATATTGATTACCCCCTCTTCCATATCTCTTTCAAGTTCAAAGCCTAATTTTTTAGACAAGCTCGCCATCCCGGAATTCGAGATCATGGTCATCCCGGTTAAATAAGCGGTGCCTTTGGCTTTTTGGTACTGAATAATTTTTTTTAACAATAGTTTACCCAATCCTAAGCCCTGCAGATCTGAACGCACCACCATCGCAAATTCAGCCTCAATATTATCGGAGTCAACCGATGCGCTAATAACCGCCAGGGTTTCCTGTTCATTAAGCTCATCGAAACGCACGGCAACAAAGGCCATTTCCCGCTCGTAATCAATCTGGGTCAATGTCGCCATCTCTTCATGGCTCATTTTTCCGCGCTGTGAAAAATAACGTTTATAACGATCCTCATCACTTAATGCCGCGTCAAAGATTTGATGGCGCGCCTCGTCTTCCGCTTTAATGGGACGAATTAATATCTGTTCACCATTTTTAAGCCGCACCTGCTCCTCTAACTGTTTTGGATAAGGGGTGATCGCAAACTTGCTCTGTGTACCTATGTCAGAATGTAAGAGATGCATTTGACTGTCTAAAATAATCACCTTGTTACCCGTCACTAACACCGGATTAAGGTCTAACTCGTCGATTTCACGATTATCTATTAACATTTGTGAAATTTTAGTCAGCATTAAGCACACGGCATCCATATCAAAATCCTGCGCTGCTTTTTTAACCTGAATCTTTTTTTCTTTAATGCCCTGAATCATCAGATAACGTGCTAATGCCATGTTTAACGGCGGTAAAGCGACAACCGCATTCTCCAGGGTTGTTTGCAGATCCCGCGCATCACTTTCCTGTGAAACAGCAATAACAGGACCAAATATAGGATCCTGTTTAATCATTACCCGTAACTCTAACCCGAGGCCACTTGCGACCATTTTTTGCAGGGTAAAGCCGGTTAACCTGGCATCTGGCAATAGGGCTTTAACCCTTTTGTTAATCGCTTTCAACGCCACATCTAATTCACGCAGATTACTGATGTTTAAGATCACCCCGTGGACCAGAGATTTGTAAGCAATATCCGGGGAGTTGATTTTAACAGCCAATGGGAAACCGATCGTTTTTGCTTTTTCTAACGCCTCTTGTGCCGAGCCTACTTGCAGGGTTTCGATAGTATTGAGCTGATAAGCTTCTAATATGGGTTTTGTTTGAAAAGTATTGAGTTTTAGCAATGCTGAATCCGGAGCAAAAAGACGCTTGATATATGTCGATGCCGCGTAGGTATCATAAAATAAATTTTCCGGGGTACTGCTGGGTGTTTCCATTAATAATTTTTTATTACGGCGGTATTGTACCAAATGCATAAAGGCAGTGATTGCCCCCTTTGGCGTTCTTAAGGTGCCAATTTTTGCTTTTGAAAATAATCTCCGGGCGGATTTCGCAGCCTCTTCACCTGTCCAGTTAGTCAGAAGATTAACCCGTTTACTGTTGGGATGTTTTTTAATAAGATCAATGATGGCCAGCGCGCAGCCTTCACTGTCAGATAATGCAGAGGGGCAATGCATAATTAATATCGCATCAACCTGATTGCTGTTCATTAAAATATTTAATGCCGTTGCATAACGTTTTGGATCGGCATCACCAATCATATCAATCGGGTTATTACGCGACCAGTTACTGGGTAAGCAGCCGTCTAATTGGGTCATCAAATCATAGTCAAGCTCGGCCAGTCGCCCCCCCTGTGCCACTAAATCATCGACCGCTAATACGCCTAAGCCGCCTCCGTTGGTGATAATGGCCAAGCGCTCGCCGTGCAGATAGTTTGAGTAGGCCAGGGTCTCAACCGCCGCGAACAGCTCATGGAAATCATAAACACGTAACATGCCAACACGTTTAAAAGCCGCATCATAAACACTGTCATGTCCATATCGGCCATTGCTGTGCAGCGCCGCTGCCTTCGCTCCTAAAAACGAACGGCCGGCTTTAATCACCACCACTGACTTATGTTGAGAGATGGCCCGCGCGGCGGATAAAAATGCACGTGCATCGGAGATGCTGTCGATATATAAGAGTATTGATTGCGTTTTAGCATCGCGGGCCAGATAATCCAATAATTCCGCAAAAC
>DATBNI010000509.1:0-5661 GCA_036554425.1 Psychromonas sp. | reverse complement strand
TCATCTGTTACGTGCGTATGAATCATCAGGGCAAAATTGTGCTGACCAGTTACGGCCGTTCTTCGGGTTTTTGCATCGACCCGATTGAGAAAAAGCCGCTCAACCATTTTTATCCCGGCTCAAGGGTGATGTCATTTGGCACCGCAGGTTGTAACCTCTCCTGCCAATTCTGCCAAAATTGGGAGATCAGTAAATCGCGTGAGATAGATACCCTTTGTGATTCGGCTATGCCCGAACAACTGGCATTGGCTGCGAAAGAGCAGGACTGTAAAAGTATCGCTTTTACTTATAACGATCCGGTGATCTTTATGGAATATGCCATTGATGTTGCAGTGGCAGCCAAAGCCCTGGGGCTCAAAAGTGTCGCGGTAAGTGCGGGTTATATGTGTGATCAACCGAGAGTTGAGTTTTATCGCCATATGGATGCCGCCAATATTGATTTAAAAGGCTTTACCGAGGAGTTCTACCATAAAATCTGTCACGGACAGTTACAGCCCGTATTAGATACCCTGTTATATCTTAAACATCACACCTCAGTCTGGTTTGAAATCACCACCTTACTGATCCCTGGGGAAAATGACAGCGATCATGTGCTACACAAAATGTGTCAATGGATAGCTGAAAACCTCGGTTCCGATGTACCGCTGCATTTCAGTGCTTTTCATCCTGACTTTAAGATGATGGATAAAGAAGCCACACCGCTAGCTACCTTATTACGAGCCCGAAAAATAGCCTTGAGTTATGGCCTGCATCATGTGTATTGCGGCAATGTCCATGATAGCGAATCCGACAGTACATATTGTCCAAATTGCCAACATCTGCTGATTGAAAGGGACTGGTATCAGCTCGGGCAATATAACCTCGATGAATCCGGACATTGTTTGAATTGCGGGCAGCTATTGGCAGGGCGGTTCGCTGGACCTAAGGAGAATTTTGGCCGGCGGCGAATACCCATCAGGATAAAATGACGGCATTGTGCGCAATTTATTTTTCCTGATCGTATACCTGCACCATATTGTCGACCACTCTAACCGGATAAGTCGCAATATTTTCAAAGGCGGGGGCAGATAACACAGCTCCCGTTTTTAAATTAAAGCGCGCTCCATGACGGGGGCAAGTGATTTCTGCACCGCAGATTTCTCCACCGTCTAACTCACCATCATCATGGCTGCATCTATTTTCAATGGCAAAAAACTCACCCGCGATATTGACCAATAACAGCTCTACCTGCTCCAACTCGAGCAGTTTATGCATGCCGGGTGTTAACGCTTCAACGGCTAAAACGCTTATCCACTTTGCCATCTTATAAACTCCTCGTTTTTTTCATAGCAGCCCCAGTTGTATTTTTGCCGCATCTGAGACCATTTCGTAACTCCATGGAGGATCAAAGACAATATCCACTTCAACCTGATCAACATTGGCCAGTGCCAGACATTTACGTTTTACCTCCTCAGCGATAACAGTGCCCATAGCACAGCCGGCAGCAGTCAATGTCATGGTTATACGCACAAGATTTCGCCCATCAATTAACTGATAACAATTAACATCGTAGATTAAACCAAGTTCTACAATATTGACCGGGATCTCAGGATCATAACAGGTTTTAAGCTGTTCATATATTTGTACTAAGTTGACCTGATGATCGATCGTATTTTCCGCGCTTACGGCTGTTACCTTGTGTACAGATTTTCCAAGGGCATCGCCATCTTCATTGGCCACACGTAATAACTGCCCGTGATAACTAAGCGTATAACTACCACCCAAAGCTTGGGTAATGACAACTTCATCCCCTTTTTTGAGGGTAATAGTCTCTCCGTATGGAATGGTGATAGCCTTACAATCCCGTAAAACAGTAACGTGTTCAAACATGCTCTTTACTCCGTCGAAACGACTTTAGTGTTGATATTATCCAAGCAGGCTTTTAGTGCATGCCATGGCAGTGTTGCGCATTTGATCCGGACCGGGAAATCCCGAACCCCACCTAACACCGACAGTTTTCCTAAGCTCTCTCGAATATTTTCAGACGGAGCAGGTTGAGTGACTAAGTTCTGAAAAGCGTTAAACAGTTGCTGCGCTTCTGTAACACTCATATTTTTTATTTTTTCTGTCATCAATGAAGATGCGGCCATTGAGATGGCACAGCCTTGCCCTTCAAAACTCGCATCAATAATTCTATTATCATCAATTTTCAAATAAAGCATCAAGCGATCCCCGCATAACGGATTGTAGCCCTCTTGCGTGCAGCTGGGGTGCTCAATCTTTTTGAAATTTCTCGGATGTCGGCCATGATCAATAATCACCTCCTGATATAGTGCGCGCAGTTCATCATTCATATTGTTCACCCATTGGTTCCGGAAAATATTTTATTCACTAAGCGCAATCCTTCAACCAGTTGCATAATATCTGCCTCATTATTGTAAAAGGAAAAAGAAGCCCGTGCTGTCGCCGGTACGTTAAAACGGGTCATTAGCGGCATCGCACAGTGATGACCTGCTCGAATTGCGACTCCCTGCTGATCGAGAATAGTACTGATATCATGGGGGTGCGCGCTATCAAGCACAAAAGAGATAATACTGGCCTTGTGTTCTGCAGTCCCAATAATACGCAATCCTTCTATCTGGTCTAAGGCCTTACCTGCATAATCTAATAACTGCTGTTCGCGTTGGCTGATATTGTCAAGGCCTATTGCATTGATGTAATCGAGTGCCGCGCCCAATCCCACCACGCCCGCAATATTAGGCGTACCTGCCTCAAATTTGTAGGGTAAACAATTATACTCGGTGCTCTCAAAGCTGACCCGGCTGATCATATCGCCCCCTCCCTGATAGGGCTCCATCGCTTCAAGGTAGCTTTGTTTGCCGTACAGTACCCCAACGCCGGTAGGGCCGTAAATTTTGTGACTGGAAAAAGTGTAAAAATCACAATCCAAGCTCTGCAGATCCACCTTGAGATGCGCTGCAGCTTGAGCACCATCGAGTAAAACAGGTATTCCTCTGGCATGCGCCATGGATATCATCTGCTGCACGGGGGGAATACTGCCCAGGGCATTGGAGAGATGGGTGATCGCCACTATTTTAGTCTTTTTACTTAACAATGCCTGATAACTATTCAGCATGATCTCTCCGCTATCATTGATCGCTATCACCTTTAACTGAGCGCCGGTTTGTTTGCATAGCATTTGCCAGGGCACTATGTTGGAATGATGCTCCATTGTACTGATCAGGATTTCATCAAAGGGTTTAAGCCGAGGCCGGGCATAACTCTGTGCGACCAGATTAATCGCTTCGGTAGCGCCGCGGACGAAAATGATTTCCTCGCGTAACCGGGCATTTAAAAAACATTGTATTTTGTCCCTTGCCGCCTCAAAAGCGGCAGTGGCCCGTTCACTTAATTGGTAAACACCGCGGTGAACATTGGCATTATCAAAACGGTAAAAGTGCGCGACGCTATCAATGACAATATTGGGTTTTTGCGTGGTAGCGGCATTATCAAGATAAGCTAAGGGTTTGCCATAAGGTTTTTGTGTCAGCAGGGGAAAGTCACGCCGTATTGCCGGCCAATCAAGCTTGCTAAACGGTAAACTGCCATGCTCTGCTGAACGCGAAATTAAGGACATGACCGCTCTCCATTTTCCGTCGGGAAAAGCTGTGCTAAGTTGCGGGCATCGTTACCTACCAAGCGGTTAAGTTGCGGGGTGACGGACAGCTGAATGAACTTGCGCAGGGATGGATTATCGATACGCTCAAGCAGTTCACTGACAAAGCCATAAACCAGCCAGGCTTGCGCATCATTTTTACTGATACCCCGGGACTGCAGGTAAAATAGCGCCTGCATATCCAACTGCCCAACGGTGGCGCCGTGAGTGCATATGACGTCATCGGCATAGATCTGCAGCTCGGGTTTAGTATCAACTTCTCCTGTATCGCTGAGTAACAGGTTCTTATTCAGCTGCCTGGCATTTGATTGTTGCGCCTCTGGCTGAATAAGTACTTTACCGTTAAAAACTGCCCGCGCACTTCCCTGGATCACCCCCTTATAGAGCTGCTGACTGCTGCAGCCAGGTGCTAAATGCGCTATTTCGGTATGGTAATCAACGTGCTGATTACCCTCTACCAAGTAGGCACCGTTCAGAGAACACTCGCATTGGCTGCCGGTCAGCTGGACCTGAATGTCATATCGCGCCAGCGCTGCCCCCAATGAATAACTGTGCGAAGTGAACCTGCTTGCCCGCTGCTGCTGCACATACAAGGCGGCAATGTGACTGCTGTTAAGCGACTCATGCTGTAATTGATAGTGTTCCAACTGCGCTTCGGGACCAAGGTGTATCTCAGTTACCGCATTGATTAAATTATGATTACTAGTGGTATTTTTTCCTGCAGTCATTTTTGAATCAGGGCCCGGGGAGCTAAGATCAATATAGTGCTCGAGTAATGTTAATTGCGTTTTGTTTTTAAGTACTAACAGTAGCCGAGGATAACAAACAGCAGGTTGCGCGCTTGTGGTGGAAATAAACAGGCAGTGAACGGGGGAGGTCATTTTACTATTTTCCGCTGCCCATAAAAACAGGCCATCAGACATAAATGCGCTATTTAATGCGCTAAAGGGCTGTGTTTGGTTTTTAACTATTTCCCCTAATGTGGATGCCATTAGTTGCGGGTGATCTTGCAGCGCCTGAGCGAAACTGCTGAGAATAATGCCCTCAGGCAAGGGGGAAATAGATGAAAGCTCACTGTGATAAGCTCCATTAATAAAGACCAGAGAGTGCTCGTCAGGACAGGACTGCTGCTCACTAATACGCGAGGGTATCGAGTTAATTGAAGGAGTCGAGGCTTGTTGGGCAAGACAATATTCAGTTTTCAGCAGCCTTTTTATATTAGTGTATTTCCAATTTTCATCTCTGGGGCCGGGGAAACCTTGGGTTGCAAAATTTTCGATGGCACTTTCCCGGATCGCGGTTAACCAGGGCAATAAATGTCCGGGCAAAACTTCTTTGCTCTGAGTAAATTCTTTAAGCAAACGTTCACGGGCATCCATCTGTGCCTCCTGTTTTGTAACTGGCTCAAAACCTAAAGCCTTTAAACCATTTTCAAAATGGACTCAAAGTGGTTTAAAAGCGCTATTTTTTGCTAAGTAGGCAATAAACCTGCATAGCCTTTTTCTTCTAACTCCAGCGCCAGTTCGGGGCCGCCGGATTTGACAATACAACCGTCAAACAGCACATGAACAAAATCCGGTTTGATATAGTTGAGCAGGCGTTGGTAGTGAGTAACCAGAATAATGCCGCGCTTCTGCCCGGAATCTGCTCCACGGCGAAAGGCATTAACGCCCTGCGCTACCAGTTTTAACGCATCGATATCCAGACCGGAATCGGTTTCGTCCAAAATAGCCAGTTGCGGTTCAAGTACCAACATCTGCAGGATTTCGTTGCGTTTTTTCTCACCACCGGAAAAACCTTCATTGATCGAACGGTATAAAAGCGGCTCTTCCATGCCCACCTCTTGTACCTTGGTTTTAACCAGTTGTAAAAAATCAAGGGCATCAAGCTCGCTCAGTTGACGGTATTTACGTTGGCTGTTAAGTGCCAGTTTAAGAAATTGCACGTTACTGACACCTGGAATTTCCAGCGGATATTGAAAAGCGACAAAGATACCGGCACAGGCA
>DATBNI010000505.1:0-1565 GCA_036554425.1 Psychromonas sp. | reverse complement strand
TGCTGAAGGCCGGGAAATATTTTTACAAGCGGCAGAGCAGGAAAAAGATTGGGCAAAGTATCTGTTTAAAGATGGCTCAATGATTGGCTTAAATGAACAAATCTTGTCCCAGTATGTTGAATATATTGCCAATCTGCGTATGCAGGCAATTGGTTATGCTCCTGCATTTGAAGTTAAGAGTAATCCGATTCCATGGATTAATAATTGGCTGGTCAGCGATAATGTCCAGGTTGCACCGCAAGAAACGGAAATCAGTTCCTATCTGGTCGGGCAAATTAACAGTAAAGTTGATAGTGAAGATCTCAGTACCTTTGAGTTATAAAGCGCTTATCAGCAAAGCTGTGGCATGCAGCCGTTATGGGTAAAATAATCACAGTCAACGGGATTGAATATCCGCTCGACAGTGAAAAAACATTGCTTGAGAATTTGGAAGCTCAAGCAATTAATCAGGAATATCATTGCCGTGATGGGCATTGCGGTGCTTGCCGCTGCATCTTGATTAGCGGCCAAGCTGAATATATCAACTACCCAATGGCCTATCTGCGTGATGGAGAGGTTTTAACCTGCTGCACCAAAGCCAAGCAGGATATTAAACTGGCAACTTATTAACCTTATTTTCAAGCCTAAATCAGCGACAGCTGAAAATAATAGTATTAACACTTTCAGTTCAAATACCATAAAAATCATTTCTCAGATTCTTTTTATTAAAAGGTTTAAATGAGCGGGAAAAAATAATAACAGCAGCGATTAAATTGAACCACAATGTGCCATCGGCATTACTTCTCTCCTTTTTAAGATGGGCTTGATATGGATTTTTCTATACTACTTTTTATTGGCACTGCATTCACCTTCGGGATGGTGGTTAACTTCACCAGCTTACCGCCAATGGTCGGTTTTTTAATCGCGGGCTTTGTCCTTAATTTTTTCGGTTTTGAATCGAGTGAAGGCTTGGTTAGCCTGGCGAATTTAGGCGTCACTTTATTACTCTTTTCTATCGGCTTAAAATTAGATATCCGTACCCTCTTTAAAAGCGAAGTGTGGGGAGGTGCAAGTATTCATCTTATCGCCAGTATTGTTTTTTATACCCTGCTGTTATCGTCCTTAAAAGTGATTGGGTTAATCTTTTTTATTGATCTCAAAATAATGGAGTTAATACTAGTCTCCTTTGCATTAAGCTTTTCAAGTACGGTATTTGCGGTAAAAATTCTAGAAGAAAAGAGTGAAACCAATTCACTTTATGGCAGGATAGCAATCGGCATCTTGATCATGCAGGATATTTTCGCCGTACTGTTTTTAACCATTTCGCTCGGGAAAATGCCATCAATTTGGGCATTCGCGCTGTTAGGATTACCCCTTATCCGCCCGCTATTATTTAAACTGTTAGATCGCGCAGGCCACGGAGAGTTGTTAGTTTTATACGGTTTCTTTTTGGCACTGGTTGTCGGGGCAGGTTTATTTGAATTTGCCGGATTAAAGGCCGATTTAGGCGCGTTAATCGCAGGCATGCTACTGGCGGGCCACCCCAGTGCGAAAGATATGGCCAAATCATTATTTAATCTGAAAGA
>DATBNI010000497.1:0-6730 GCA_036554425.1 Psychromonas sp. | reverse complement strand
ACTTTCAGGACGGATAACCACTTCAGTGAGATTATCGAGCTGTAATCCCTGATGATGGGCAAAAATGGACAAACCATCAAATTGATTTAATTGCTTAACTTTAGTTACATCACCACTGAAAATTAATCGATCATTTTCTTGAAGTACTTCACTGGGCGATACAGGGCTAAGTAAATGTTGACCACGCACAATCTCAACAAGAAATAAGGATTCTAAATGGCGTAAACCGTTTTCCTCAATTGTTTTACCCACTAAACCCGATTTTTCAATAATTTTCGCATCAATAAAGTAAGTTTGCATCACTTCAGAATTAACATGATGATCAGGTAAAAAGCGCGATAAAAACCATAACGCCATGCCACAGACAATCACAAGACAGGAGCCGACCAGGGTGAAATCAAAAAAAGAAAGGGAAGGCAATCCTGATCCTATCACCAAGCTGTTCACAATTAAGTTAGTAGAGGTACCAACCAGGGTCAGCGTGCCCCCCAAAATAGCCGCATAGGACAGCGGCAGCAGTAATTTACTGCCGGCATGGTGAGGGTTATTGCGGATCGGCGCCAACATAGTGGATACGACGGCGGTATTATTTAATAAGGCGGAGGATAAAACCGTAAAACTGAACAGATGGATAAATGTCTTGCCGTAGCTTTTATGAATAACCTTAGTGGCTATCATCCTTAAAAACCGGGTTTTTTCAAGGGCAAGTGAACACACAAGTAACAGTATTAAGGTCACCAATCCCTGATTAGAAAAACTCAGTAAAACCTGCTCAGTACTCACCATATTAGAGATAAATAAAATCAACAGCGAAATGCCAAAGACAAAAGCAGGCCGCTGTTGAAACTTAATCAAGCCAATAATCGTTCCGATAAAAACAGACAAAACGAAATAGGATTCAATAGTCATAAAATTCCAAGGAAAAAGCCTGTAAGGCTAAACAGCCGAAGGACTTTAAGGCTAGGAAGCAAAACGGCAGTAAGGTTAAGAAGCTAAAAGGCTGGAGGGCAGGAAGGATTCCAGCGTTGCTTTATCCTTCAAGCCTTCCAGCTTTCTTTTTACTTCCAGCCTTGTTTTAGCTTTCTATATTTTTCGCTTCCCAATGAGGAAAATGCTTACGGACAAGGGCATTAAATTCAACTTCGAAGGGGCTGAATGCAGGTTCTTTTTTAGCCACTGCTTCGACCGTTCCGCGAATCATGCCTGCGCCTACCGTTGCATTGGTCAGGCGGTCAATCATAATAAATGCGCCCGTTGCACGATTTTCACTGTAACTGTCAAAATGAATGGCCTGTGCAACGTCAAAATTACAGCTGCCGATTTCATTTAATGCCAGTTGATTCGTTTCACATTTCTCCATGGTATTAACATCAACTTTGTTATTGATAGAAACGACCGAACCAAAAGTAGAGTGCGTGCCCGCTTTAATAATATATTCACGGTCCACATGTAATGCTTCTTCGGTCATCCAAACCACATCGGCGACAAAGTTTTTGCTCGACTCAGGTTTTTCATGCGGACGAACAATCATATCACCGCGGCTGATATCAATTTCATCTTCCAGCGTCAGGGTAATGGCCATGCCCGAAAAGGCACTTTGCAGATCCCCGTCAAAAGTAACAATAGATTTAACTTTACTCTGCTTACCCGAGGGTAATGCCTGAATAGTATCTCCAACGCGAATTTCACCCGAAGCCACAGTGCCGCAGAAACCGCGAAAATCTAAATTAGGACGATTAACGTATTGCACCGACAGGCGGAATTTATCGTTGATATCGTCATCAATTTGAATAGTATTGAGCAGACGTAATAAAGGAGAACCCGGGTACCAGGACATATTTTCACTTTCATTAACGACATTATCACCTTTTAATGCCGAGATAGGCACAAAACGGATATCAGCAATATTTAACTGCTTGGCAAATTCACGGTAATCCGCTTTTATTTTTTTATAAACGGCCTGATCATAATCAACGGCATCCATTTTATTGACCGCAACCACCACATGTTTAATACCTAATAGGGAACAGATATAAGAGTGACGACGCGTTTGCACCTGCACACCGTGACGCGCATCAATCAAAATAATGGCCAAATCACAAGTCGACGCGCCCGTTGCCATATTGCGAGTATATTGCTCATGCCCCGGCGTATCAGCAATAATAAATTTACGTTGTTCCGTCGCAAAATAACGATAAGCAACATCAATAGTGATGCCCTGCTCACGTTCAGACTGTAGACCATCAACCAATAACGCCAAATCAAAAGCATTGTCGGTGGTATTAAACTTTTTAGAATCTTTTTCAATGGCCGCCATATGATCTTCAAAAATCATTTTGCTATCAAATAACAAACGACCGATCAAAGTTGATTTACCATCATCCACGCTACCACAAGTGATAAAACGCATAAGATCTTTGTTTTCATGAACGCGCAGATATTCTTCGATATCTGATGCAATTAAGTTTGAATCGTGAGACATAATTATTCCTTTCAGGAAATGAAGGGGAGAAGGCATTAAAGTTTTTACTGCTCATCTTCATTAATTCTTTTTATTAAACCTGACAACATAGCTGAAATTAGGCATGTTTTATCAAGCCAGTTAATACTCGTTCCATTACCTATGCAGCCAATATCGATACCAATATAAATCCGGGTGCTAAGCTCAGCACAAGATGCTTTAGAAATAACTAGAAAATTACATTTATCTCTACTTGTGCGGCTGGACATTCCTTATTCGCAGAGCCCATTCTGCTCACCTTCGATGCCGCGCAATCGCGTTCAAAATTTGCTCCTGCAATTTTGTCAGCAACATTACTCGGAACAGATAAACCAGAGCGTGTGATTAGGTCTTTAAAGCTATAATATCGAGAGGTTAAAAAATGTATGTACAATTCGACCGCCAACTGTTTAGATTCCTTCCAAACATTCAACTTTTCAAAATCCATACAACCTCCAGAATAAATAATAAGCTTTAATATACCAAAACACTTTAAGGCGGGAAGGCGCTTTCCAGCCTTATTTTTAAGCTTCGCTTAAAAGTATCCTTCCATTTTTTTCTTTTCCATCGAACCGGCGGAGTCATTATCAATCACTCGCCCCTGCCGCTCCGATGTTGTGGTCAACAGCATCTCCTGAATAATCTCAGGAAGAGTTGTTGCTTGAGATTCAATCGCACCGGTTAACGGGTAACAACCTAGTGTACGGAAACGGACCATCTTCATTTCCGGCACTTCACCTTCTTTTAACGGCATACGTTCATCATCTACCATAATAAGTGCGCCATCGCGTTCAACAACCGGGCGTTTTTTGGCAAAGTACAAAGGCACCATTTCAATATTTTCCTGGTAGATATACTGCCAGATATCAAGCTCAGTCCAGTTCGACAGCGGGAATACGCGAATACTTTCACCACTATCCACTTTAGCGTTATAAATGTTCCATAACTCAGGACGTTGGTTTTTTGGATCCCAGCGATGCTTTTTATCACGGAAAGAATAAACACGCTCTTTGGCGCGAGATTTCTCTTCGTCACGACGTGCACCACCAAAGGCCGCATCAAAACCATATTTATCCAGGGCCTGTTTTAAGCCTTCCGTTTTCATGATATCCGTATGTTTGGCACTTCCATGCTCAAAAGGACTGATCCCCATTTCTATGCCGCGTGGGTTTTTATGAATCAGCAAATCAAAATCATATTTTTTTGCTACGTTATCGCGAAATTCAATCATCTCTTTGAATTTCCAATTAGTATCAACATGCATTAACGGAAACGGAATTTTACCCGGGTAAAATGCTTTACGCGCTAAGTGCAGTAATACTGAAGAATCTTTACCTACAGAATACAGCATCACAGGGTTATCAAATTCAGCCGCAACTTCACGCATAATTTGAATTGATTCAGCCTCAAGGGCTTTGAGGTGCGTTAATCTATTTTTGTTCATGATTTTCCTTCGCTTTAACACTATTTAATTTTTATGCATGACACATTATGCATCAATGTATTCTGATAATTAAGGGATAAAAAGTTATAAGTAATAAGGGAATATAGCTAACAGCTATCGTCTGGAAGCTCGACACTCGAAGCTCTGATTGTGTTTAACAAGAAAATAATATGGATTTAGTTATATTTTTTCGGCCATTTTCTGCTCCTGCATTTGTCTGGATAAAGTATCAAAACGACTTATGCACAGCAGCCTTAAATTGTTCTTATCTATTTGAGCAAGCTTAATGGCCGTTTTTTTCTGCTCAGAAAATATGATATATACTTGCCCTATATAAAATAGTTTACCCGCACGCAAACTATCGTTATACATGTCACTATAATAATTAAACATTGCTGAGTCTTTACGATTTTTGGCGACATCAGCACATAATTGATAATTGGCTAAAGCACGACCGGTTATTTTTAAATCCTGCTCACTGAGCGGTTTTGCATCCAGCGCCAAAGAAACCAACAAAAATACAGTCAGGATCAATATTTTCATCCTAGCCCCTGAATAAAAAAGATCTTATAATCATCTGCCAGCCACCCGCTAAAAATTGATCTGTTTTTATATTTACAGCTGCGCTATTAAACGCGCCATACGACGGACGCGCCTGAAATCACACTTATCAAAACTTTAATCCATTTCGTATTAAGCAAGTGCCTGTTCGAAATCAGCTATTAAGTCAGCTGTATTTTCGATACCGATTGAACAACGAATCATGGTTTCACTGATCCCCATTTTCTGGCGAGTCGCTAGCTCCATTTCATGGTAGATTGTAGGTGCAACCGGTAAAGCCAGGGTACGGTTATCACCAAGATGTGTTGCGCTAATCACAATTTTCAGTTTATTTAACAACTCACAACAGTCTTCACCTGCAATAAGATCAAAACTTAACATTGCACCAAAATCTTTAAATAAACGTTTAGCCGTTTGGTGTTGAGGGTGATCTATTAATCCTGGATAATAGACCTTGGCAACCTTAGGGTGCTGCGCTAAGAATTCAGCTAATACGGCTGCATTTTCACACTGGCGCTGCATACGTAGCTCCATAGTTTCGCTGCCGACTGAGATAAGGTGTGCGGTTTGTGAACTTATACAAGCCCCCATATCTCTTAAGCCTTTTTTCTTTATTTGGCTTATGCCCCACATTTTGCTATCACCCGTGCGGTAAGCTTCGAAAATATTCGGGTAAGTTCCCCAATCAAATAATCCCGTGTCGGTAACCGATCCACCCAGCGCATTACCATGCCCGGCAACATATTTAGACAGGGAAGTAATAATCAGGCTCGCTTTGACTTTTGTCGCATCAAAGAGGTAACTGGAAGTTAAAGTGTTATCAACTACATACACTAAGCTTTGTGCTTCACAAAAATCACCAATTTCATCTAAAGCACTAATTTGAGTTGCGGGGTTAGCGATAGTTTCGACAAAAACCATCCGTGTATTGTGCTGCTGTGCGGCTTTTACTTGTTCAATATCAGTTGCATCTACAAAAGTAACTTCAATACCATAACCTTCGAGAGTACCAATCATGCTCTTAGTATTGCCAAACAGATAATGGCTGCAAATAAGGTGATCGCCCGTTTTTAACAAGGTTAAAAATGCGGTCACTATCGCCGACATACCGCATGAGAAAACCAGCGTCGCGATACCATTGTCCATCTGTTTTATTTTATGCTGCAAGGCATCAATAGTGGGTGTCGATGAGCGCGCATAAGCATGACCGGGCTGTATACCTTGGAAAACATCAATTAAACCCTGCACGTCTTCGAAACCATAGGGGACAGAATTATGGATGGGAGCATGTATCGCACCATATTCTAATTGCAGCAAATGGTCTGAATGCACTATTTTTGTTGTAAATCCTTGCTCTGACATCAAAATTCCTTGGTGATATAATTAAATTCAACGGTGTGGGTATTATACAGAGATAGGGAGATAATTTAAAATCCATCTATAGAGCATTTTGGTCTTTTTTAGTCATTTAGTGAAGAAACAAAAAACCGATTAATAAATTAATCGGTTTTTTCACAAGATAACGTTATTAAACAGACGAGCATTAACGCTATAGGTTAACTATCTTGGTTAATACGACTGGCGACGGCACCCTGCTGAACTTGATATTTGGCATTAACACGTTTGTTATAAGGTCTGGCTGCAGGAGCGGATAACACTTCAAAATTTAAAGCGCCAATGGTCATTTCAGGTCGTAGTGCCAAGGGTAATTTACCACTGTTATAAAACTCTAAAACAATTTTCCCTGACCAGCCCGGATCAATACGGTGAGCAGTCACATGTACCATCAACCCGAGACGGGCCAGTGAAGAACGGCCATCCAACCAACCAACAACATCGTCCGGCAAGGTGACATTTTCATAGGTCACTGCCAATGCCAGCTCCCCTGGATGCAGGAAAAAGGCTTCATTGTCTGCAATGATAATAGGTTCGCTCATCACTTTATCAAGTGCAGAAGAGACTTCCTCTTTAGGTCCGGAAAGATCAATATAAGGCGTTGTATGTTCGCTAAAGACTCTGAATTCATTACCTAAACGGATATCGACACTAACACCTGAAATTGAAGATTTCGGTGGCCTTGGGGTGATCACTATTTTCCCGGCATCTAAATATTCTTCAATATGGGTATCACACAAACGCATTTAACTTACTCCTTAGCAATACAGTATTTCATAAAGCTGTATTATACATACCCAGGGGAAATAGATGATATTTTCTTACGGGCA
>DATBNI010000495.1:0-2430 GCA_036554425.1 Psychromonas sp. | reverse complement strand
TTAAAGCCCTTTAATAACAGCTACCCAACCATGCCAATTAATGGAAACTGCACGATAATCGGTGTAGTAAAGCAAGTAATACAAGATTTTTAATAGAGGGATTTATGAGAGAGAAAATTTTTACAGGGATAATAAGCGCAGCCATAACTTGCTTTATAATAAATGATTTTACGTTTTTTGATGATCTTGAGTCCGCAACAATGTGGGTTGGCTCATTTCTAACTGTTATGCTTACATCAGTTTTTATTGCGGCCTCCCCTTTACTTCTAAGAAAAAAATTTAATTATCTATTATTTCAGAACTTGTGTTTATCTTTTTCTTTTTTTTTACTGACTGGCCACTACTTAAAAGCCCAAGAAGAAACAGCAATACTAAATAGTAAATATGATGCGCTATTACTCCAGCAAATTAATAGCGAAGCTAAAATTAAGCCATGTAAAAAAATCAACAGCCTAGTGAAAAAGTCCTTAGAGCAATGCGCAAATGGCGATCTTGACCAAAATGAACGTAACTTGATAACAGAGATGTTAAAAAGAGATTTAATTAACTAACACACAATCACCCCGCCAAAACAAGCATACCAATAGATAGCGCCATAAAAGGGCGCTTTTTTTTGATTCCGAAGTTAACTTTAGGAAACTTTATTGTTGACCTTTTAGTTTCCCTGTGTAAACTTACCTTAAAGTTTCCTAAAGCGAACAATAAGGTTTACAAAATGACTATCAACACTAAGGCACACCCTGCTTTATCACTTGAAGCGAAATCGCTAATTGCAGCGCTTGCAGTTGAATCATTCAACTTTCGTGAAAACGTGCATGTAAATGTAGTTACCAACGCACAGACGCCGTTTATTAACGTGTTTATTTACGTTAATGGCGTATCGGCTAAGTCATTCATGATCACGCTAACCGACGCTGATGCAGTAGCCCAGCTTGAGCATGTATTTAACCAAGTTCGTGCATACAAAAAGCAAGACAAGTCGTTTGCACCACTAATCAAGTTAGCGAGCTAAGCCAATGAGCAACAATAAAACACCAGCAGAGATTCAGCGCTTACTAGCTGATCCGTTTGAAGAGCACGACATTGAGTGGCGCGTTCAACAAAGTGGCGTAACAGCAAAGCAAAAGCCATGGGTAATGGTTATTCCTTACATCACTAACCGCGCTATTCAGCAGCGACTTGATGATGTTGTAGGTATTGATGCCTGGGAAAACATTTACCAGGAAGCAGCAGCCGGTAAAGGTTACTTGTGCGGCTTAAAGGTTCGCTTTGGCGATAAGTGGGTTACTAAATGGGATGGCTCAGAGTACACGCAAATTGAAGCGTTAAAGGGTGCCTTGTCTGGCGCTATGAAACGCTGCGCGGTTCAGTTCGGCATTGGACGTTACCTTTACTCGCTTGATACCGAGTTTGCAACGTGCGCACCGGTTCAAAATCGCTTTGAGTGTAACGGCGAGTATATCCGCATACCGCTAAACAAAGGCAATAAGGGCGGCCCTAGAATGGATGCAGAGTGGTTTCCACCTGCCCTACCCGATTGGGCAATGCCATCGGCCAAATTTGATAAGTACCTTGATGCTATCGAGCAAGCTACAAGCATGGAAACAATGCGCGAGCATTACAACCAAGCTTATAAATTTGCAGCGGCGCTTAACCGCATTGATATACGCAACAAAGCCATTGAAATAAAAGACCGCAAAAAAGCTGAGCTTGAAGCAAAAGCGCAAGAGAACAACCTAGCTGCTAACAAAAAGTTCATCACTTGGCTTAACACATCTATTTTTGACCGCATAGCCACAGCGGAGAACGAATCAGTATTAACCCTGAACCATAAGCACTTACTGCAAGAGCTTAAAGGTCACTGTAAATCAGCCAACGTAGATAGCAGCGATTATGTTGCTCGCGTTAACCAAGCGCATACAGACGCGCTAAATAAACTAAACCACGGAGTATAAAGCCATGAGTGAGCAATCAACCACTGCAACTAATTTAGTTGAAATCGTTTTTCAAGAAGATCTAACAAAGCAAGGTCTTGCTGATTTACGTAAAAAATACCCTAAAAAGCTAACGCTCGATATGAAAGACGACGACGACTTTAAAGAAGGTCGCAAAATCCGCACTGAGCGCAACAAGCTTGTTGAATCAATTAAGCGTCGCCGCCTGGACTTTACTGCCGAAGTGAAAACCTACGCAGATGATTTAAGCGCCAAGGTTAACGACATTTTTAAACCTATTGTTGTTGCGTTTGAAGATGAAGATACCTTTCGCAAAGAAGAGGCAGCGCGCAAGGCTGCAGAGCGTGAAGCGTTTTTAAACAAACAGCGCCAAGAAATAGCCGACATTCGCTATTTTATTGAGCAGTGCAAAGGCCAGCCAGCCAAGTTTATAGCCGACACCATTGAGTCAGTTGACTTGATTGAAACCGATATT
>DATBNI010000484.1:0-1744 GCA_036554425.1 Psychromonas sp. | reverse complement strand
TGGGACTGCCATGGCAGTCCGGCTCGATGGGCGGGTGACTGGCCCTGTTTTTAGATCATATTTGTGCTCTACTTACCCACGGGATGAAACGCATAGGGGAAAATTTTAGTGGGATCTGGTACTGTGTTCCTTGTGCACAGGGGGATAAACCAGTAACAGCAGATAGTTTGTAATCAGCACTAAATCTCGGTTTGGCTGCGCTGATTTCATGTTGTGAAGTTGCGGTTGCGGCTTTTAAACGCAGAATGATTATTATATTTATTAACTTAAAAACAGGTGATTAGATGAAACAAATAAAGATTGACGGAAAATTATGTTGTCCTTCTAAAGTGGTTTGCATTGGCCGCAATTATGTTGAGCATATTAAAGAGTTAAACAATGAGGTGCCGACACAAGCGGTTATTTTTGTTAAACCTAATTCCGCTATCTCCGACCGGATAGTCAGTAACGATCTTGAAGCCGTTCATTATGAAGCTGAAATTTCATTTGTTATCAATGCCGGGAAAATAAGCGCCGTTGGTTTTGGCTTGGATCTGACTAAACGCGCTCTACAATCGACATTAAAAGCACAGGGTTTACCCTGGGAACGTGCTAAAGCCTTTGATAACTCGGCGGTGTTCAGTGAATTTGTCAGTTTTAGCGGTGCCGTGCAGAGCTTGTCGCTGCAGTTATTGATTAATGATAAATTAACCCAACATGCCAATTATGATTTAATGATCCATAAACCCGCTGAGATAATCAGTGAAGTCAGCAGTTTTATGAGTTTTGAGGAGGGTGACGTGCTGATGACCGGCACTCCCAAGGGCGTCGGGCAGTTGTTTGAAAATGATCATTTTACCGGGCGTATTTTTCAGGGTGACACCCTGTTGATTGAACAGCATTGGACAGTCGAGCCTAAGTAAAATATTTCAAAATTAAGATGCAGAATGTTAAGGTCTTTTAACCATAAGCCGGCTGGTTTTATCTGTGATAACTTTTCTGCGCGCAGCATTGAGAGTTGATTTATTTAGGGTAATTCCTGTGTTACGGCCTTTCATTTCGTCTATGTACTAGCCAACTCTCTCTGATTTTAGTAAAATCCATTGCTATTTTTCTTAAAATCCAATCAATACGATGGTTATTGCTTGCTTCACTGATGAGATTAAACGAATGCAACACCTTGATGAAATCGTTGCTAATGCGCAACAACAGATAGAGAATGCCGCCGACGGCAACGAATTAGAACAAATTCGTCTACAATACTTGGGTAAAAAAGGCTTAATGACTGAGCAGATGAAAGGCTTGGGTAAACTTCCTCCTGCAGAAAAACCCGCTGCCGGTCAAATGATTAATAAAGCAAAACAAGCGATTCAAGCGGTTTTAGTTGCACGCAAGCAGGCGATGGAAGCTGAAGTATTAAATGCTCGGCTCGCTCAAGAAACCATTGATGTCACTTTGCCCGGACGTGGTGCTTTGCTCGGCGGTGTACACCCGGTGACGCGCACTGTTGATCGTATTACTGAGTTTTTTGCTGAATTAGGTTTTGAAGTTAAAACCGGACCGGAAGTTGAAGATGCTTACCATAACTTTGATGCCTTAAACATTCCAGCGCATCATCCTGCGCGTGCTGAACATGACACCTTCTATTTTAATCCTGAGCTGGTATTGCGTACCCAAACCTCAGGTGTGCAGATTCGCACCATGGAAAAAGAAAATCCACCTATTCGTATTATCTCTCCGGGACGTGTTTACCGTAATGATTACG
>DATBNI010000456.1:0-4905 GCA_036554425.1 Psychromonas sp. | reverse complement strand
TCCACATTAAAACGGTTTTTAAAACTTTCAGGTGTTTGCAGCAATAATGCTGATCGCAGCTCTATTTCACCGCCAATATGATAGGGCAAACCGCAGTTAGCAAATGAAATATACGGGCCACGTTCAAACACAATAATTTGTGCATCTTCATCTAAACGACGGGCGCGAGCCGCAGCTGATGCGCCGCCGGCAACGCCACCAACAATTAATATTTTCTTAGACATTCAGTACTCCAACTTTTAAATTTTTGCACAGGCAATAAAAATCACCTGAGTGTTCTTTGAACCAGTTACACCTTGGTTTTTTGATCAGTTAATCCTATTGCCGAGAACCAAACTAATGGCTTTATTTACAACCGCATTTTTTCAATAAAAAAGCAGCCGGGCAGATTCCTGTGAAAGCACTCTGCAGCAAATTTAGTCCCACAAAGACCGTTAGCCATATAAAACCGGGATGAACAAATTGTGTTAATAGAACAGAGAGTAAAATCATAGAGCCCGCTATTACTCTAACGCCATTTTCAACTGTCATGCTGTGCTCCTTATAATAATTAGCTTAAAACCGGCCTATAAGTAACTTAGGGTCCTGGCTAAAATAAACCGATAAAATGATTATAGCCAATACTATTAGCAAATGCTAATACACTTTCACCTAATTTAGCTATTGATAAAAAAACACCGGCTAGGTAAAATGCTTTGTATTAACACTAAGGAAATTAAAATGAGTCAATTAGCCGAAATACATGAAAAAGCCGGGGAAGTAAGTGAATTATTAAAAATAATGGCACATGCGGATCGCATGGTAGTTTTATGTTTATTATCCGATGGTGAAATGGGCGTATCAGAATTACGTGAACATACAAAATTAAGTCAATCGGCATTTTCTCAACATCTGGGTGTATTAAGAAAAAACCACCTGGTTAAGGTAAGAAAAGAGTCGCAACAGGTCTTTTACTCGGTTGCCGATCCGCGTGTGGGAGTATTGCTTAGTGCATTACAACAGGCTTTTTGCCCCCCTGAAGCATAATAACACTTGATCAATTCATGCCTGCTTTTAACCCTTACGGAGTCCATTATGGAAAACTTTACCCCCTGGTCAGCATTAGCCGGGGGCGCATTAATTGGTCTTTCTGCTGCCCTGCTGATGTTGTTTAGCGGAAAAATAGCGGGAATAAGCGGCATTATTGCCGGCTTATTAACTCCCCAGAAACATGAATCCAGCTGGCGAGCCGCTTTTTTAACGGGCATGATAGCCAGCTTTTTAATTGTTGCACCCTGGGGTTTTACCCTACCCGATACCGGGAGTGAATCTATTGTTGTCGTTTCACTTGCCGGCTTATTGGTGGGTTTCGGTACAAGGTTAGGCAATGGCTGTACCAGCGGGCATGGTATTATCGGCTTGGGCCGCTTTTCTAAACGTTCCATTTTTGCCACCATAGCTTTTATGGGATCGGCTTTTATGGTGGTTTTTATCCGCAATCAATTTGGGGGGCTTTAGCAATGTCGAAGTCAAAGATAATGCGTATTAGTGTCGCTCTGCTTGCAGGTCTGCTCTTTGGTATGGGGATGATTATCTCCGAAATGGTTAATCCGGCCAAAGTCATTGGCTTTTTAGATATTACCGGCAATTGGGATCCCAGCCTTGCTTTTGTAATGGGCGGCGCCTTGGCTGTCTTCACACCCATTTACCACTTTATTATTAAAAAACGTGCCCATGCGCTCAACGGTGATAAATTCGCTTGGACCAGCAATACCAAGATTGATGGTTCGTTAATTTCCGGCGCGCTTATTTTCGGGGCGGGATGGGGATTAGCAGGTTTTTGTCCCGGCCCCGCCATCACCAGCATAGCCAGCGGCAGTAATATTATTTTGGCTTTTATCTTAAGCATGATTGTCGGGATAATATTAGCTAAACAGTACCAACAAGGACGCTTACCCTTACCCTTTGTTGGTTACCGAAAAAAAATCTGCGCAATTTAGCCACTCACTAGAACAGAATTATCTGTTCCTATTAATGATGGTGATGCTGTTTCAGCAACCCCTTAGGCACTAGTTCAGCAATAAAACGGCGCGCCCCCCGGCGCAATAATGAACTGAGATAGAGCACTAAAATAACCACTAAACTGCTGTACTGCCACCAACTGTAATCACCTTGATACTGTTTTAACCAGGGTAAAGAGACCACATCTATATACTGATTCAGCCCCAAACCTATCAAAAAAGCCCCGACTAAGATTAACATCGCCAAACTCAGCGCCGCAAAAAAACCCTGTTGCAGCTTCACTTGTTTAAGCAGTTCCAGGCTGATAGTGGGTGCAACTAACAAAAATGCAATGGCCGCGCCGGGTGATAAACCCGAGAGCAATAAAATAGCAATAACAGGCGTAATGCCGGTAGCGCAAAGTGCAAAGGGGAATGCAACGACTATCATCACTAACACTTGTAACCATAGAGCCTGATCAAAAAATGTCCATGCAGAGGCTGCGGAGAGTGTTGCCGCCAATGTCCAGCCCAATAAAACCCAGGGTGCGGTATGATCTAATTGATGCTGGTAACCATCTTTAATCGCATCAATAAAACGCGATCTAGCCGCCCCGCCTTGAGGCGTTGCGGGGGCGACGGGAGATTGAACTGTTTTAAAATGACGCCCTATCAACCATCCAATCAACAAGGCAAAAAGGGCTGCTAAAACAACACGTAAGATAAGAATTTGCGTGCCCAGCAGGGGTAATGAAATAAGTAAGGCGTCAAAACCAATAATAGGGGCCGCAATTAAAAATGCGGTCGCAAATGTTTGGTTCGCCCCCATGCCTAATAATTGTTGATGCATTTTACTCGCACTCGGCGAACAGATGGGCAAAGGTAAACCGTAAATCAGCCCTTTAAGTGCGTCTTTAAAGAAGGACGGACTGCCCTGTAGTGGAATAGTTAAAGATAATGCCGGTTTAAAATAATGCATCAGCGCACTTAAAAAGTAGGCAATTAATAACATGGGTGCGCTGTATAAGGCGATATTGAAAAAGTTAAACAGAGTTAATGCCGTATTAAATGGATTCTCTTGCTGATCCTCAGCTAAATCATGATCATCTTGATCATGGTCATCAGCGGCATGATTTTCCTGTGCCACAAGATCAGCGTTATGCATCTTATCCCCAGCATGATTTTCCGCAAGTTGATCTGCATCATGGTCATGCATTTTCAGACCAACTGAGCCCAAAGCATCCTGCTGATTGTGCTTATCCTGAGCAGCAGTAAGCCTTGCTTCACTTTGCTGCGCGGTTGGATGCTCATGGCTAATATAACCCAACCAATGGGGCAAGAGTACAAAAGCTAAGACTATTAACCCGGCAATGCTGCCTATACCTGCTAAGTATTTATTCTCCTGCTCCGCTTTTGCATGTTGGTGTTGCGCGCTATGCCCATTTAAATAGGGACGATGCAGCACAACATGCATTATTGACCCCATCACAAAGGCCTGCAACCATGCCATCCACTGGCCATCAAGCTGGGCCAAAGAATACTCGCCAAAAAAGGCGCCCACTAAGGTGGCTAGAGACATACAAGATAAAATGATCAAGGGTAATAGTCGCCCGTATTGAGGACGTAATAACCACCAGATAGTGATACCGACAGGAAAACGATGCAGTAAAACGCCAATAGCAAGTAACCAGCCGGTGCGATCGCTTTGCCCTGCCAGCAAAATAGAACCGTCAAGACTGGCATGCAGCACTAAGCCAAAGATACTCAGGAAGAGTGTCGTTTGATGGGCCTGGTGGGCCGCTTTATGAAAATATTTCTCGATCCAACCCGGGGCTAATAAACCTATAGTCATCAGCACCAAAACGAATAAACCACCGCTGTGTAATAGCTCAGGCAGAATATGAAATAGCACCAGTCCGGAAATGGTTACAAAAATAAAGGCATCAAGCAAGTCCAGCCAGCCGGGTTGACGCTGTAATAATCTGTAGGTCAGTGGCCCTAAAAATAAGGCCAGAATGCTTAAAAACAACAACATAAAAAATCTCGAATAATTAAATAAAGTCTATTTTGTTATATTATAACAGTTAATAAACAAAGTCTATTTAAGTGTTATAATATAACACTTAAATAAAACAGACTATTTTTATTGATGATTATTTATATTCCTCTTTATTTAATTTATGGCTGTTTTTGGCAATGCCAGTGCAAAGCAGCCCGCTATCAGGATAAATAAGCTGGAAACGATTAAGCAGGCAGTTAATCCAAAACTGACAAATACCCAACCTGAAAGCAGGGTACCTATTAAACGCCCCATCGCATTAGCCATATAATAAAAACCTATATCTAAAGAAACACCTTCGCGCTGTGCATAACTGACAATAAGATAACTGTGTAAAGAGGAGTTTATCGCAAACAGCGCCCCGAAAATGAATAAGCCGAGAATAAATAATAAGGGTGAAAAAAGCTCGAATTGTAAGGCGGCGATCACCAGTAACGGGGTGAGAGACAGTGCAAAGGCCCAACCGGCCGCGCTTTTCCCATCGGGTAATTTTCCGGTTTTTTTACCGGTAAAATAAGGTGCAATAGACTGAATTAAACCATAAACTATGACCCAAAGTGCAATCATTCCGCCGACACTCCAGTAATTCCAACCAAGGGTCTGACTGAGGTAAACCGGCAAGGCAACCACAAACCAGACATCTCTAGATGCAAACAAAAATAATCTGGCAGCAGATAAAATATTGACCTGTCTGCTTTTTGAGAATATTTCGGTAAATTTCACTTTGCGGGTCGTTTTACCGAGATCCTGTTTTAATAAAAACAAACTGCCGCACCACACCGCAAACAAAAAAATGGCCATCAGCAGAACCGCAGATTGGAAACTGGTGATAGATAAAAGCAGCCCCCCTAAAAAGAAACCAATCCC
>DATBNI010000443.1:0-2337 GCA_036554425.1 Psychromonas sp. | reverse complement strand
GAGCAGTCTAAGTAATACGGCTTCGAAGTTCAGGCTTAGATTCCAAGTACTTGAAGATGCATCTTCAAGTACTTGGAATCTAAGCCTGAACTTCGAAGCCGTATTACTTAGACTGCTCTTCTTCTCGTAGTTTTAAACTGCGTAATGCTTTATCTAAAACACCATTAACGAACTTGTAACTTTCGTCCGTTGCAAAGTCTTTTGCTAATTCAATCGCTTCATTTAAGACCACTTTATGCGGAACATCGGTACGCTGAGTTAACTCAAACATGGCTAAACGTAATACCGCTTTATCGACCATATCAACATCTTCAATTTTACGAGAAAGATAAGGAGATAGTTTTTCATCTAAAGTATCAACACGATGAATAACACCCGCTAATAATTCTTTAAAATACGGGACATCTGTTTTTGACAGATCCTGATCAACACTAAATTGTTCAATAATTTGACCGGCACTCAGTTTAGTGATTTGCCATTGGTAAATTGCCTGTACCGCAAATTGGCGGGCGCGGCGACGTTCAGCTGGTTTCATTTTCATTATCCAAGCTCCGCCATTACATTGACCATTTCTAATGCGCTTAAGGCCGCTTCACTGCCTTTATTACCCATTTTAGTTCCCGCACGTTCAATCGCTTGTTCGATTGAATCTGTTGTTAATACCCCGAAGGCAACCGGCACATCAAAATCCATAGAGACTTGAGCAAGGCCCTTATTACATTCGTTAGCAACAAATTCAAAGTGCGGAGTGCCGCCACGAATCACTGTGCCTAATGCGATAATCGCATCGAATTTTTTAGAGGCTGCAACACGTTTAGCAACCAATGGAAGTTCAACGGCACCGGGTACACGCACGACAGTAATATTATCATCAGCAACTTGACCGGTACGCTTAAGGGTATCAATTGCTCCTGCTAACAACTGCTCGTTAATAAAGCTGTTAAAACGAGAGATAACGATTGCGATCTGCGCTTGCGGTGCAGCTAAGCCACCTTCAATAATTTTCATTTCCTACCCTTATTGCAAAATTTTGTGAATCTTAACACATTTTTATTATTTGTTAACTGTATTACGAAGCGCAATACAGGCTATTCGGTGATGTAGTCGACCACTTCTAAACCAAATCCTGATAACGCATGATATTTTTTCTCAGAGCTTAACAGGGCCATTTTCTGCACGCCTAAATCACGCAGGATCTGCGAACCGACACCCACACGGCGGCTCACTTTCTGGTCTTTTTTGGCCACTCGTTCACCGGCATCTTCGTTGGCAATTTGTTTTATTTGTTCAATCAATGAAGTCGGTGTTTCCTGATGTCCCAGCATCACCAGCACGCCGCCATCTTTATTTAAACGCTGCAGCGCTGCATTTAATGGCCAGGTGCGAGTGCTCAGACGATCGGAAAAGAAATTATCGGAGAAGGTGTTTTGTAAATGCACGCGCACATTGGTGGTTTGCCCTTCTTTTATTTCGCCATTGACTAACGCAAAATGAACCTGTTTATCAATAGTGTCCTGATAAGCGATTAAATCAAAATCACCAAACTCTGTCGGTAATTTGCAGCTGCTGACACGTTCAATGGTGGTTTCATTGTTATTACGGTACTCAATTAAATCCGCAACTGTGCCTAATTTTAAACCGTGCTTCTGTGCAAAAAGTTCAAGATCAGGACGGCGCGCCATAGTGCCGTCCTGATTTAATATTTCAACGATCACACCTGCTGGCTCCCGACCGGCCAGGCGTGCCAAATCGCAACCCGCTTCAGTGTGTCCGGCACGCGTTAATACGCCACCCTCTTGCGCCATCAGCGGAAAGATATGACCGGGCATCACGATGTCTGCAGGTTGTGCATCTTTAGCCACTGCAGCTTGTACGGTCATAGCGCGATCCGCAGCTGAAATACCCGTCGTCACACCAACAGCCGCTTCTATAGAAACCGTAAAGTTGGTCGAAAATGCAGCCGTATTATCATCAACCATTAGCGGTAACTTAAGCTGCTTACAGCGCTCAGCCGTTAATGTTAAACAAACCAGGCCACGACCATAGGTTGCCATAAAGTTAATCGCTTCCGGGGTGACTAAATCGGCAGACATAATAAGATCGCCTTCGTTTTCACGATCTTCATCATCCATCAAAATAACCATTTTACCTAAACGAATATCTTCGATAATTTCGGCGGTAGTACTTAATTTCATTTTATTTCCTATTATACTTTTACGGCTTAACCTAAGAAACCACTTAGAGCGCATGGTTGATTTGTTGTTATTGTGACTTGTCGATGCTTTATCACCCGGCATTAAACGTTCTAAATAACGGGGGATAACGTCAACTTCTAAA
>DATBNI010000442.1:0-1851 GCA_036554425.1 Psychromonas sp. | reverse complement strand
TCTTTCCAATTCTTGGTCCGATAAGGGTTTAGACTCAATCTTTTTAATATCAAACGGCTGTTGATCATGCGGTACGAGTTGCAATGCACCGACACTGTCTTGGCCGACTTTAGCCAATAAATCGAACGCTTGGGTCGATTGAGCATTATGGCGAGCAACAATTCTGTTTCTCACCTCTATATTATCTGGGAGTAGATTATCGAAGAAATTGTAAACCTCATCACCTTTATACGCTTGCTTACGCAGTGGCATAGACAAAGAGATGGGACGACTGTTAGAGGTATCTAACCATTGCTGTTCATACTTAAACAGATGGGAGCCTGTGGTCGATTTAGTTAACTCTCCGACTAGGTAACCATTCATATAAACATCAAGGATAGCCATTACCACTCCTCCTTCCATTCTTGCTCAGTCGGTATGGCTTTATCATCTACAAGCTCACCCCCTAACTCTGGGTTTCTAACCTTAATGTCTAGCTCAAGGTTTAATGCCGATAATATCTTAAACAGCGTTTCTATTTTAGTAGAGTCAGGGTTCTGCTCAAAGCTAGAAACCGTATCCTGACGAATGCCGACCTTACTAGCCGCTTTACTTTGCGATAGCTTCATATTTAGCCGTGCATCTTTAAGATACGCGCTAAGCTGCTTTGAGTTCGTTACCTTCATAATCACTTTACCTATATAAACAGTTCCAATATCACTTTACACGCTACAGCAGGTAAATCAAATTTTACACGCTATAACCGTTAAAAAAATCTTTACACGCTATAGGCGTTAAAGATGTAATTACATACTAACGCGTGTTGCCATAAAAGAGACTGACCAAAAAATATGAATGAATAAAAAAGAAATACCAAAGGGGAGTTTGCCCATAAGAATATCAGCTTACAGACCAATCAAAGTGGTACTAAAGTGGTGACTAAATGTAATTACCACAAAACAAAACACCAATAACCCATTGAATAAAATCTAAAATTAAAACCTGCACCACATTCAGGTTCAGAATATAGAGTAGGAAATTATTAACCTTTACATAGGGTTATAAACCTTCATTTACCGTCATGTAACTATCAAACAAGGTCATGACGGTAACAGCTCAACGATGATGGCTAAGCCATTTATCGATTGACGAAAACCACCGGTGCGCGATGCAGATAAACACTGGGAAGCTCACAAAACATCAACATACTTGCAGGCCTTTTATAATCTCAAGCAGATAGTGTGGGGGTAATGCGCTGGGGAAAGACAATAAACCAGTTTGATGCTGAAAATGGATATCCTGGGATGAAGCACTAGGTTGAGTTGTCATCGCCGTCGGCGAGGCTACTGTGGCCTGAACAAACGGCATAACCTTTGGACTACTTGTTTTAGCCATATCCGCTTTGCGGGCGTAGAACCTGCTTAGACTAAGCTTATGTTGACGGCAAAAATGTGAAATCGTTAAGCCGCTGGCGGATTGTTACTGTATCAAAGCAGCCCAATCCTCATCTGAACGTTTAGACATATTAACTCCTGATGTAATAGTCAGTCGTTAATATAGGAAACCAATACGGGTTACAGAAGATGTACTTGCCCAGATGCTTACCGTGGAATGTTGATTTGAGCAATTTGGATTAATGTTTCACTGCTTCATTTACCGCTTACTATGAAATCCATTCTTTCAAAATTAAATAAAGAGTAACATGCATGAAATAGATCCAGCAAGCACTTTTATGCGCATAAAAATGTTAAAAAACACACTTTTATGCGCATAAAAGTGTAAGGTGAGTTATAGTATAGGTCGTTAACGACCTTAATTAGCGAGAAATAACAATGCAGCGCAACTTACTAAACGCCCTAATAGCATGGAAAA
>DATBNI010000431.1:0-2257 GCA_036554425.1 Psychromonas sp. | reverse complement strand
ACGCAAAGTTTGCCAAATATCCAACAGCTTTTTTAAAAGTGTTGAACGTAACCAATTACCTTATCCCTACCCCATTCAGCAGCACGCTTTTATTGCATTAACCTTTTGGCAAATTGGCGCACAAAAAGAACACTTCATTTGGTTTTTAAAAATGCCATTAGATGAACAGGGTTTATTAAAAATTTCCGCACAGGTAAGCTTTATTAAAATGGTTGTAGAAGCGATAGGTGAGGATTTAACGGCAGAAGTGAGTGATAAATTACAGGAGCGCTTGGCGAGTAACCCGTTTCTATTTAAACCAAACACAGAAAAACTGGCTATTTTCAATGCCATTGTGAATGCCCGTTTCATCCGCCCTGCTTCCTCTTTTTATGGTGGTGCACTGCAATATTTTTCAGGTTCAACAAGTTGGAACGAGTGGCAAGAATTGGGTATTCAAGGCATTGCAGATCTCACTGCGCGTTTGAATCATGATAATAATCAGCAGAATTTAATTAACGCTCTCCCTAATTTACCACAACAGCCTTTGCACTCTCTGGCGTTGTGTTTGGAGCATCAAGACAAAATAAATGCTGACTTACATCAGGCAATTGCCACACAAATACAAGTAGAACTGCAGGAAAATCGCCAGGAGAATGCAATTTTATTATTACGTTCACTAGCAAGTTCCCCCTCCCTTGCGATCACCAAAAAATTGATCCAGGAGCAATTTTCTTCAGACTTAATCCATAACGTACATTGGTATGTGGGTATTGCCGGACGTTTATGGACTGTGCTTGAAGATGAAACTTTACTTAATCGCTTTCTTGAATCTTTAGCAAATAATCAGGCCGCACTTTTTCCGCAACTCTTTGCTGATATTGTGGCGATTCCTTTATTACGCGAAAAAGTGCTCAAGCAGATACGTTTACCAGCCCGCTCACCCGCTCTAACAGATGCGATTGGGCGTTTATTTTCAGGTGTTCAAAATTAACAGGAGTTATAATGATCGAACTGCTATTTATCCTGTTTAGTGTACTTTTTAGCGCTATTATTTGGAAATTACGTAAACAATCAGAATATGCCAGAGAGCAGATCACCCAGCATTGTCTTAAATTAGATCTGCAGTTACTGTCGGTTGCACGTTCTAATTTTAATTTCAAATTGGGTGAACACTTTTTACAAGCCAGTTTTGTTTTTGAATTTAGCAGTGACAATAATAACAACTACCAAGGGCGTTTATATATGCGCGGGTTACGCCGGCCAAGATTTGAATTACCTGTATACCGCTCGGTGGAATCCCCCGATTCACTCAATTAATTTATTACAAGGCTCTTTATGGATCGTATCATTCTAATTGCACAGCAGATTGCCCAAGAAGGCAAACAACCTAATACCGCATTGATTAAAGCACGCTTACCTAACAATGTGCCCTTGCCTGCTATTATCCGAGGCTTAAAAATGTGGATGAATGATCCTGATAAAGTGATTAAGATGCCAGCAGAAGTAGCAGCAAGTGAAAATTTGGGCAGCAGCACGACTATTGATACTTTAATCGACACAAAAATTAATCAGGCCATTGCGCCTTTAATAAAACAGATTGAGCTATTAAATAAACAACTTGTTGATTTAAAAAAACAACTTAAAATACAAGAAAAAGAGTAACAGTGTTTATTAAAGAGATAACTTTTGAGTGTTATAAAAACACTCAGTATGCGGCAGTTGAAAAAGCCATTAATAACTACTTTGATATGTTACGTTATAACGGACAAATTCTCGGTCGAGAATTTCCGATCGCCATGTTTGAGGGTTGGTTTGTATCAAGCCTGGTCTGCCCTGAAGAAAACAGCTTAAATGATATTTTTAATAGCCCGCAAGTGAAGCAGGCATTACAGGGTTTAACCCAGGCGGGATTACTTTCACCTAAAATTAAAAATATTGCTGAAGATTTAAACTCTTTGTGCTGCGCAGAAAAATTTCAACCAAGTTGGCAGCTTTTATATACGACCTTTTTAGACACCTGCTCCCCACTGCGATGCGGTGAAAGCCTCGCGCCTATCCCGCTCTATCGAACGCCTGAAGCTATTAGTAATGGTGATCGTAAAGCCGTTCTAAAATGGCAGGAAGAGTGGATTAATTGCGACGAACTGCAAATGAACGGTTCAGCTGTTTCAAGTGCCGCTTTAAAAGAGATTGGCGAAATCGGCAGCAGACTATTTTATCGCGGTACTAATTTATGTGAGCGCATTGAAGTTATTACTAAAGTACCCACTTATTA
>DATBNI010000428.1:0-2157 GCA_036554425.1 Psychromonas sp. | reverse complement strand
TGCCTTAATAAAAGCGCTGTAATTCAAACCAAGCACATTCATAGTGATCAAAGCCAGGGGTTAAACAACAAATGCATCGCGCTCAAGCCCCCAAAAACGCGGATTATTTGTGAAACCAATATGCATCAGTGTCTGGAGCTGCTATTAAAATCTATATTGCCTTTTTTCTTTTTATTAAAAAAAATAATATCTATTTTATCTCATTGAATCAATTATTTATCTGAAAGATATGCTTTTTGATAGATGTTTCCTGTATATCTCCCACCTTTTTAAATAATGCCTAACTTTTTAATTTATAAAGGAAATTAAAGCAGGCTAAAAATAACTGTATCATTTGATACTGCAATTAAACCCGATGTCATTACCCTAAGGTGATCTCTTGTTTAACAGTGAACGTATTTAGTAATGCAAGCCCGATATGATGATTACAACCTTAACTTAGAAGGAAAATATTATGTTTAAAAAAATATTAACTATTGGTGTGTTACTAATGAGCAGTTTGACTTTCATGCCCTTGGCGCAGGCAGACAATCATGGCATGAAAAAAGATATTATTGATGTGGCGGTTGAAAACGGTTCGTTTACAACTCTAGTGACAGCAATAAAAGCAGCCGGACTTGTGGATACCCTAAAAGGTGAAGGGCCATTTACGGTGTTTGCACCAACTGACGAGGCATTTGCCAAATTACCTCAAGGCACGCTAGAAATGTTACTACTGCCTGAAAATAAAGAAAAGTTGGTTTCGGTGCTAACATACCATGTGGTTGCCGGCAAAGTGATGGCCGCAGATGTAATGAAAATCGACAGTGCAGCAACGCTTCAGGGACAAAAAGTAACAGTAAATACCATGGACGGTAAGGTAATGATTGACGATGCTCAGGTAGTAATAGCCGATGTCGAAGCAAGTAATGGCGTTATCCATGTAATAGATAATGTGCTTTTACCAAAATAAATTTTACTCCTAAGGGCACAGTTTAGTCATTAAGCTGTGCCCTATCTGCATGACCCGCCTTAATGGCAATATTCCCTCCTTACTTTTGTTACCGCTAATCATTCAGCACAAAGCATATTCAAAAATAAACTTCCCGGATCATTACTGAAAATAAAATCTATGACTCATAATTAATTGTAATTATTATGCTCCATTCACATTTTAAGATAGATTACCGGACTGCTTATTAATAAGAAATCGCTATGGATGCATATAAACATAAAAAAATAGTCGCCATTGGTGGTGGACACGGTTTAGGACGAATATTATCTGCTTTAAAGGGAATTGGTGGCAATGCTACCGGCATTGTCACTACGACAGATAACGGTGGATCTACGGGACGAATTCGTCACTGTCAGGGAGGCATTGCTTGGGGTGATACACGCAACTGCATAAATCAGCTGATCACTGAGCCAACGGTAGAATCAATCATGTTTGAATATAGGTTTAAGGGTGCAGGCGAGCTGCATGGTCACAATCTCGGCAATTTAATGCTCACGGCTTTAGACAATTTATCGGTCAGGCCCATGGAAGCCATCCAACTGATCCGCACTATGTTAAAAGTACAAGTTAATATTGTCCCCATGTCTGAACACCCTTCAGATCTCAAAGCATTAGCCGCTGACGGAAAATGGGTACACGGCGAAACCAGTGTTGATGAGATGGAACAAGACCTGTTGCGGTTAGAACTCGATCCGGCGGTCCCCGCAACCAGTGAAGCTATTGTTGCTATTGATCAAGCCGACTGCATTGTGCTTGGACCGGGCAGCTTTCTGACCAGCATCATGCCGCCGCTATTATTGCCTGAAATTGGCCGTGCAATACTCAATAACCGGACAGCAAAAGTCATTTTTATTGAAAACATTTCAGCTGAATATGGCCCTGCCGGAAGAATGAAAATTAAACAGAAGCTTGAATGGTGTGAAAGAGCATGCCAGGGGCGAAAAATTGATGTCGTCATTGTTGATAGCGCTTACCCTGATATTGACCCGGAGTGGTTTTTCTTTAAGGCTGATTTGGCCTCGCCGAATAGAGGATGGCGGCACGACAGAGAAAAACTTAAAAATGCTGTTGTCGCTCAGCTTGATAATTAGTGAGTTAATTTATAAAAATTATAAAGAGAAAAACGGCTTAATAGCTATTTGCATTTTTCAATACCGCTGTGC
>DATBNI010000399.1:0-8377 GCA_036554425.1 Psychromonas sp. | reverse complement strand
GGGAAATCCGCCGCCCTGGGAATAGCTGCCGCGCAACTGTTAATAGCATCCAGAGTTAAAAAAATCCTGGTCTGCGCGCCGAATAAGCAGGCGACCGCCACGCTGTTCAGACATGCAGACTTAATATTAAAAGCAGCGCAGCAGCAAAATCACACAAAGCATTTAAATCCGGGCTCTCTTGAATTTATTGCCGCCGATAGCCTGCTTGATCAATATCCTCAATGTGATCTGTTAATTATTGATGAAGCAGCTGCATTACCCGTCCCCACATTAGAAGCATTGGTGATTCATTACTCGCGCATCGTTTTTGCCACCACGCTGCACGGTTATGAAGGCTCAGGCAGAGGATTTGCACTGCGTTTTCAAAAACGCTTAACGCAGTTGGCTCCGCAGTGGCGAAAGCTTCATCTTGACCAGCCTATCCGTTGGGCAAAAAATGATCCTCTTGAAGCTTTTACGCTAAACAGTCTGTGCTTAACTGAACCAGAGCCGCAACAGCCTGCTTATAATGCAGAAGAGAAACTTAGCTTTGAACAACTGACCCCGGCACAGTTATTAGCCGATAAAACATTATTACAATCACTTTTTTCTTTATTGGTCTTAGCCCACTATCAGACCAAACCATCGGATCTGGAAAAGCTGCTTAATGACAGTGCAGTACATATTTTTATTGCCAGGCAACAGGGGCAAATACTCGGCGTTACGCTTATAAAGGAAGAAGGTAATTTTGACGACAATCTCTGTGAGCAAATATGGCAGGGTTCGCGCCGTGTGCCTGGGCACTTAATCGCCCAATCTTTAACTTTCCATAGCCGATTTCAGGAAGCGGCTTCCCATTCCTATGCCAGAATACAACGGATAGCGATTCACCCTGGCAGCCAGAATATGGGCATAGGAAAACAGTTTATAAAACACTTGATTGATTGGGCGAAAAAAGAGAAGTTTGATCATCTTTGCGTCAGTTTTGGTGTCACGGCCGATTTATTACCTTTTTGGCAAAGACATCACTTTGTCACATTACGTATCGGGCAGAGTAAAGATGCAAGCAGCGGCACATATTCGATAATAATGAATCTGCCGCTTTCTAAAAAAGCGCATCTGTTGCATCAATTAATAGTGCAACAGTTTAGAGAGCAACTGCCCACCCAATTAAGCCGGCACCTGCAAGATTTAGACACTGGGGTGGTTTTAAAATTATTATTAAATAGCCATAAAGTGCAGTCTGCGCATCCAAGCTTACTCAGTTATACACAGGGTAATTTACCCTATGAGTTTATTGAACACGATCTTATCAATTTAATGTTAAACTGCGATTTAAGCGGTTTAAGCAAAGCACAGCAATTTGTGGCAATCCAGAAAATATTACAAAATAACAGTTGGGCGGAAATTTGCAGAAAAAACAATTTAACAGGCAAAAAGCAGGCCCAATACAATCTAAAAGAAACCATCAAGCAGTTAACGGCCAACTTTAGCAAAAGAGGAAATCAATGAGATTAGATAAATACATTTGTGAGTCTACCACTATGACCAGAAGCCAGGCTAAAAAGGTCATCATCCAGGGACGTATCACAAGCTCTGACACAACAGTCCGTAATACGGCTTATAAAGTATCAGAGAATGAGCCAATCCGTTTTGATGGTAACTTAATGAATGTCCGTGGCACGCGTTATATTATGCTTAATAAACCCAAAGACTATATCTGCTCTAACGTTGATGAGCAGCTGCCCAGTATTATCAATTTAATCAAAGTTGATAAACCTGGGCAGCTTTGTATTGCAGGCCGACTCGACGCCGACACCACAGGTTTAGCGCTGATTACAGATGATGGACAGTGGTCTCATAAGATCACCAGCCCGCGCAGAAATTGCAGTAAACGCTATCGCGCAACGCTTGCCCAGCCCGTTGAAGAGAATGCAGTTAGCTTGTTTAAAGAGGGTATACAGCTGAAAAGTGAAAATGCCCCCTGCTTACCGGCAACATTAGAAATTTTAACAAATAATGAAGTGTTACTGACCATTGAGGAAGGTAAATACCATCAGGTAAAACGCATGTTTGCTGCGATTGGTAATCTGGTGGTAGAACTGCACCGCGAGCAGATTGGCCAAATTGAATTAGATGCACAGCTTAAACTAGGCGAATGGCGTTATTTAACCGATGAGGAAGTTAACTCGGTTAAATAAAGGCTCAGTATTTTTTGGCTGGGAACGATAATGGTATTGTCGTTCCAATTATTCAAACGACTCAAACTAATAAATGACCAGGAAAAAAGATGAACTATCAAGCGGCAATTTTTGATATGGACGGTTTGTTATTGGATACCGAAAGAGTCTGCCAGAAGGCATTCCAGGATGCCTGCCGACACTTGTCTTTACCCATATTAAATGAGACCTATTTAAAAATCATCGGCACTAACGCCTTAAGCATCAAAAATATAATTACAACGGGTTACGGCCCGGATCTTGATTATGAGTCTTTGCGGGTTGAATGGATGAAACGTTACCATGCTGTGGTTGATTTCCAGGCCATTCCCGTTAAGGAGGGTGTGCTGGCTTTACTCGACTGGTTACGGGAGCAGTCAATTCCGATGGCGGTTGCCACCTCAAGCGAAAAAGAAGTCGCCTTAACCAAGTTAAAATTATCCGGCTTAGAGGGATATTTTCAGCAGTTAAGCACAGGATGTGAAGTCACCCACAGTAAACCTCACCCGGAAATATTTTTACTCGCGGCAAAACGCTTAAACACAGACCCCGCGGCTTGTTTGGCTTTTGAAGACTCAAATCATGGCGTTCGTGCGGCAACGGCCGCCGGCATGCAGGTTTTTCAGGTGCCGGACTTGGTTACCCCCTGCGCAGAAACGCTCGCTTTGGGACATCAAGTTAACCCTTCACTAACTGATGTTCTATCCCGTCTGAAAAATGCTCAGCAAGAAAATCAATGAGCAAACGAATTTTCGGGGACAAATAACGATTTTGGGGATAAACCGCCCATATTCCCTCTTCGGCAACCCGGACATTATTTAATAAAGAAATTAACCTGCCTGAATCAATGTGCTCCTGCAGATAATAATCAGGCAGCTGAATAATACCGATATTTTTCAGCGCAGCATCCACCAGCCCAAACCCACTATTACAACGCAGATTACCCTGCACACGAATATTTTTTTCTTTGCCCTGTTCAGTAAAATGCCAATAATCACGCGTGCCCAATAAACAGTTGTGCTGAGTCAATTCAGACAATGAGTGCGGTTCGCCAAACTTTTTAAGGTATGCGGGTGATGCGCACACAAAATTTTCCCGTGACGCTAATTTTTTAGCGACTAAACTGGAATCCGGTAAGTCACCCAGGCGAATCGCTAAATCAAATCCTCCATCAACCAAATCAATGCGCTTATTAGTCAGCTCACAGGTCACCTGGATATGCTCATAACGGCACAAAAAATCGTTAATTAAGGGGAGAATTTTTTGCTCGCCATAAGTAATAGGGGCCGATAGTTTAATATGACCCTGTGGTTTAGCTTGCAAACTGCTGATCGCCTGCTCCGCAGCTGCTAACCCTTCTAATACATTAAGGCAATGACGATAGAAAACTTGCCCTTCCTGGGTCACTGATACATGACGTGTAGTGCGGTAGAGCAATCTGCTATTTAACCTTTTTTCTAATGCGTTAATTTGTCTGCTGACCTGCGCAGTAGAAATTTTTAATTTTTTACCCGCCAGGGTAAAACTTTGCATCTCTGCGACCGCGACAAACTCATTAATACCTTGCCATTGCATATTATTACCACACAGTAAAAGTTATTTTAATTTTAAGCATATTATCATCTACACAGTAATAGTTATAATAGGTCCAACTTAGATAAAGCAGTGACACTCAGACCAGATCAAGCCTATGCTAGTATGGTTTGCGTGTATAATATAAACCACAGATCAGCGGAGCTAATATGACAGAGAAATATATCAAATCCAAAGCAGCAATCGCATGGGGACCCAATCAGCCATTAAGCATTGAAGAAATTGATGTAATGCTCCCTAAAAAAGGGGAAGTTCTGGTAAAAATTATTGCTTCCGGCGTTTGTCATACGGATGCCTTTACTTTATCGGGTGAAGATCCTGAAGGCATCTTCCCCTGCATTTTAGGCCATGAAGGCGGTGGTATTGTTGAACAGATAGGCGCAGGTGTGAGCAGCGTAAAAGTCGGCGACCATGTTATTCCTTTATACACGCCAGAGTGCGGTGAGTGTAAATTCTGTCTGTCGGGAAAAACCAACCTTTGTCAGAAAATTCGTGAAACCCAGGGTAAAGGTTTAATGCCCGACGGCACCACCCGATTTTATAAAGATGGCCAACCTATCTACCATTACATGGGCTGCTCAACCTTCTCCGAGTATACTGTATTACCTGAAATCTCATTAGCAAAAGTCAATAAAGCAGCACCGCTTGAAGAGGTCTGTTTACTCGGTTGCGGTGTGACCACAGGTATGGGCGCAGTCATGAATACCGCCAAAGTAGAAGAAGGCGCAACGGTTGCAATCTTCGGTTTGGGCGGCATCGGTTTGTCAGCCGTAATAGGTGCAACCATGGCAAAAGCCAGCCGGATAATCGCCATCGATATCAATGAAAGTAAATTTGAGCTGGCCAAAAAACTCGGTGCTACTGATTGTATTAACCCGAAAAATTTCGATAAAGCCATTCAAGATGTGATTGTTGAAATGACCGACGGCGGGGTTGATTATTCCTTTGAATGTATAGGTAATGTAGATGTGATGCGCAGCGCACTGGAATGCTGCCATAAAGGCTGGGGTGAATCGGTTATTATCGGGGTTGCAGGCGCCGGGAAAGAGATATCAACCCGCCCTTTCCAACTGGTGACAGGACGAGTATGGCGTGGCAGCGCCTTTGGCGGTGTCAAAGGCCGTACTGAATTGCCTGATTATGTAGAACGCTATTTACAGGGGGAATTTAAATTATCGGATTTCATCACTCACACTATGACACTCGAAGAGATTAATGAAGCCTTTGACCTGATGCATAAAGGCGAAAGTATTCGCAGCGTCATTCACTTCTCTAAATAATCACCTCTAATATCAACCGTTTCTAGATTTCAGGAACGGTTGTATAACCAGCGGGAAAAATCATGAGCATAGAAAATATCAGTACCAATAAAGTCTTTGATGGCTGGCATAAACAATATCACCATCAATCCCAGACGCTTAATTGTAAAATGCGTTTTGCGATTTATTTACCCCCACAAGCCGCTAATGGCAAAAAAGTACCAGTGATGTACTGGTTATCCGGATTAACCTGCACAGATGAAAATTTCATGCAAAAAGCAGGTGCTTTGAAGATGGCGGCCAGATTGGGAATTGCCATTGTCACTCCCGATACCAGTCCGCGTGGAGAAGGTGTCGCAGATGATCCGAAGCAGGCTTACGATCTGGGTTTAGGGGCGGGTTTTTATGTTAATGCCACCCAGGCTCCCTGGAACAAACACTACCAGATGTATGATTATGTGGTGAATGAGTTACCTAAAATCATCGAAAATCATTTTCCGGTCAATCAACAGCGCGTTATTAGCGGTCACTCAATGGGCGGACATGGGGCATTGATGATTGCACTGCGTAATCCTAATCTCTACCAATCGGCTAGCGCCTTTAGTCCCGTGAGTAACCCGGTTAATTGTCCCTGGGGGAAAAAAGCATTCAGCGCTTATCTTGGTACCGATCCAAAACAATGGTTACAATACGATAGCTGCGAATTAATGACTGTAGCGCAACAAAAAATCCCTATGTTAGTTGATCAGGGTGATAAAGATGATTTTCTAGAAGAGCAGCTGAAACCCGATAGTTTAGAGATTGCCGCCGGCAGCAATAATTATCCGCTGATTTTAAATATGCGCCAGGGTTACGATCATAGTTATTATTTTATTGCCAGTTTCATTGACACACATCTGCGTTTTCATGCGGCTAATTTAGGGTTAATTGAATAAAATCATGTTAACTGCAAAAAGCTCGGCCGGGAGCACTTGGATTAGAGGCCTGGCTTATAACTCGCATATTTCTAAAGGCAGATTATCGGGATCCGTAAAGAAGGTATATTTTTTACCCGTATAGGGATCGATGCGGACGGGCTCAACGGCAACAGCAAAGGACTGCAAATGCTTGCAAGCCAGATCCATTGATTCCACCACAAAAGCAAGATGCCTTAATCCTAATGCTTCAGGATAACCGGCTCGGGGTGCAAAATTCGGAAAAGAAAACAACTCCACCTGCGTACCGTCGGGTAGCTGCAAATCAAGCTTATAGGAATCACGTTCTTTTCTGTAATTCTCATCAACAACCTTTAATCCGAGCACAGCCGTATAGAAATATTTCGAAGTTTCATAATCAGAGCAGATAATAGCCGTATGATGTGTTCCTTTTAACATTTTTATTCCTTTGTTTTTTCAAGTTGTTGGGTATAAAGCCTAAAACCGCAGGCTTGATAAGTGGCCAAGGCGCGCGGATGATCGCGTGAACAAGTATGCAGCCAGACACGTTTGGCATGGCATAACTGCCAGGCGTGTTTAACGGCCGTTGATAGAAGATAACCGCCAAAACCTTGACCGATAAACTTGGGTGCCAGCCCAAAATAGAGGATCTCAACCTCACCATTGTCCGCAATTTCAAGTTCAAAATAACCCGCAATTGTCCCCCTGTAATAAGCCACCCAAGTTCTGAGTTGCTCCCGTTCGACATGGGCTTGCCATTGCATTTGGGAATCATTGAGCTTATCAACCCATTGCCAGCTTTCACCGATCAAACTATAGAGGTATTTATTGAAACGAAACTCTTTAATCTCAGCCTCAAGAATAATTAAATCTTCAACGGCCGGTTTTTCAACCAGCTGTTCAGGCGCGTTCATTTCTAAATAAAAGATTGTCAGATCATCCAAGGTCAATCATTCCTGTTTCTAATATTGCTGTGGTTGAGTTGAGTTGAGTGAAAAACAGTTATGCACTTATGTATCCGATCTTTCTTGTTCAGTTTGCGCCGATTTAGTTTGCTCAAGCAAACCAGCTGGCTCTATAGGGTCACTGCAGCAGCTGCCGAAATGGACCTTCTCTATCCAGGCGTTTAACTCTTCCTCGGTCGGTTTTTCGTTGTCCATTTAAGACCCTCCCCTTTTAGCCATTTATAATAACAATTTAGATTTTCCTTTACCCGGTTAGGATATCATCAAGATACTGATCATTTTACCCTTTATCACCTAATGTGAAGGCTTTATTACTTATCTATTATGATTACGCCTATATTTATTTTATGGTCAATAATAACCCTTGATTGAGGCATGCGTATGAGCAAAATGTATAAGGTAACAGAGCCGAAATCAAATATCAGCATGGCCGCAACCCTTATCGAGCCGCTGCAAGGACTCTCGGATTTACACAAAATCAGGGTGAGCAATATTTATGTCGGCATTGATCCCGACTTAAACCTGATTAATCTTAGCGGGCAAGTCATTGGCCAACTGAGGCAATTACTGACGGAGCATCAATTAAAGGTTATCCCGGTTTTATCCCTTGAAGACTCAGCCGCTATTAAACCATTAGCAAAATTATTAAAGGAAAAAAATAGTTTTGATATTACCCTGATCTCCATGCAGCCTGAATTAATTAAGCAGGCGCGAGAATTAATACCGCTGATCCGCGGGGCAGTCGATTATAGTCATTACGACTTTTCAGCGGTTAAAAATCCACTGTTCTTTATCGTTCAGCAAACCAATAGGGCAAAAGCCAAAATTGCCCTGTTACCCGCACACCTATGCAGCAAAAAAGAAGTAGAAACCCTGCAAAAACGACTGTTGACTGTCTGGTCCGTTGACTATGGCGCTTGCCTTAGCAGTGCGGTCGCTATCTTGACCACAGGTGTCAACGGCATTATTAGCCATAATACAGCGCAAATGCTCCAGGCAATGAGTCTGTTTGAACAACCGAGTTTAGTCAGAAAACCCCTCATCATCGGACACAGAGGTATCCCTTCGTTATTACCGGAGAATACCTTAGAGGGGGTTATTAAAGCCTATCAACTCGGGGTGGATGCGATTGAATATGATATCCAGCTCAGCAAGGACAAGCAGATCGTCTTAATGCACGATCATAATGTGCAAAGAACCACTGACGGCGTCGGACTTATTGAAGAAATGACTCAGGCAGAAATTAAAATACTGCGCATTATGAATAGGGAGACAATAACTGACTTTTCAGTGCCCACGCTGGATCAGCTATTTGCGCAATTTGCAGACACGCAACTTATCCATTTCATCGAAATCAAGAGTCATAAAAAAGAGATAGTGAGACGATTAAAAACTGTCATAGACAAGTATCACCTAAACGACCGGGA
>DATBNI010000388.1:0-8534 GCA_036554425.1 Psychromonas sp. | reverse complement strand
ATCGAAAAACGGTGAACTTTTACACCGCAAAGTCTTGCCACCCAAAAGTGTCCAAATTCATGAACAGCAACCAGAATGCTTAATGCGACGATAAACGCGCCTAAATTCCATAAACTACTCAGCATAAATAATCCCGTTTAATAATCTCACTTGCGCTTAACCTCGCCTGTGTATCAATGTCTAACAAATGATCGACTGACTCTATGGCTGCACTTTCATATTGGTTTAAAACACGCTCAACAAGTTGTGATATCTGAGTGAATTTTATGTTCTGATTTAAAAAAGCCTCAACCGCAATTTCATTTGCTGCATTTAAGATGGTGGTTGACTGCTGCCCCTCAAAACAAGCGTCAATGGCTAATTTCAGGCAAGGGTAACGATCAAAATCAGGCGCGCTAAAACTAAAATCAGGCACTGAAAAGAAATCTAAAAAATCTGTTCCGCTTTGTATACGCTGCTCACCGCCTAAAACGTAGGCAATCGGAATGCGCATATTCGGGTTGCCCATCTGCGCTATCACACTGCCGTCTTTATATTGCACCATGGAATGAATCACTGATTGTGGATGTATTATTATCTGCAACTGTTCTTTATTGGCATTAAATAACCAGCGTGCTTCAATATACTCAAGTCCTTTATTCATCATGGTGGCCGAGTCTATTGATATTTTTTTACCCATAGACCAATTTGGATGCTTAACCGCCTGTGCCGGGGTGATAGTTGAAAATTCTGCTAAAGGTTTTTCTAAAAAGGGGCCACCAGAGCCCGTTAACAGTATCTTAGAGACCCCCTCCCCGGCGAGATCGCAAGCGCCAATAGTATTTTGCAGCTTGGGTGATAACGCCTGATAAATCGCATTATGCTCACTGTCAACGGGCCAAAGTTTGGCACCGGATTTTTTAACTGCATCGATAAACAGTGCGCCGGACATCACCAGGGCTTCTTTGTTGGCTAAAAAAACTTCCTTACCCGCATTGACTGCCGCCAGTGTTGTTTTTAACCCTGCAGCGCCAACGATGGCAGCCATCACCGAATCAACATGATCACTGGCGAGCAGTTCTAATAACTGCTGCTGGTTATCGAGCACCCGGCATGATAACTTTTCTGTTTTTAATAAGCAGCGCAATTTTTTAGCCGCTGTTTCACTGCTCATTGAAACATACAAGGGGTTAAATTCGCGGCACAGCGCGAACATTTTATCAACACTGGATGAGGCAGCTAATACCGTTACCTGATATAATTCAGGGTTACTGCGACAAACGCTAAATGTACTCGCACCTATCGAACCAGTTGCGCCTAATATAGCTAATTTTTTCATTTTCTAACTTAACCAGAAGAGGTAAATAAGGGTAAAAACCGGCACAGCAGCGGTTAAACTATCGATGCGATCTAAAATGCCTCCATGGCCAGGTAATAAATTACCGCTGTCCTTTAGGCCGGCTTCTCGTTTAAAGATGCTTTCACTTAAATCACCGAGCGCAGAGACAACAATAGTGAGCAAAGAGCCGGCCAAAAACAGCGTCATTTTATCCGTTGGAACAGCAAAGAAAGCTGAGCCAAGCAGCGCCACAAACATGGCACTCAGCACCCCGCCCAAAAATCCCTCGACGGTTTTCCCGGGGCTGACGTTAGGCGCCAACTTGCGTTTACCCAATTTTTTCCCGCAAAAGTAGGCGCCAATATCCGCGGCCCAAACAAGACAGAAAACGTACATTAAGAGTTCAGCACCGAAATAAAAATCATGCTCAATATTGACCGAACGCAAAACAACCATTGCCCAAAATAGCGGTATCAGGGTTAACAAACCAAAAACAGATTTAATTAATTTACTTTTGTGCCATAGTTTTGCTGAACTTGGGTAACTAATCACCATCAGCAGAGAGATACACCACCAAATAGACGCAGCTAACAGGCCATAGATAATATAACCGTTGACTTTACCCGCGCTCCAAATTTGTTCGGCTGGTATTAATAATAATGTCCCGCCAAGCAATAAACCGAAGAGAAAGAGAATAATACCGGAAGGGATTTTACTGACGAACCCCGCCCACTCTCTGCTGGACAGCAGGTAAATGGTGGCGCTGAAAAGCATAAAAAACTTTAACGGAAGAAAGAAAATACCAGCAATGGCAAGAGGAGCTAAAATTAAAGCAGTTATAATTCGTTGTTGCACAGAAACACCTTTGTTAAATACGTTTATACTGAGAAATCCAGTAAAATCAATTATTAGCTTAGTTGTGCACCGGTTTTTCCAAAGCGACGCTGTTTACGTGAAAATACATCTAGCGCGTGTTGAAACTCTCGGCCGTCAAAGTCCGGCCACAAAACATCGGTAAAATAAAACTCCGCGTAGGCCAGTTGCCATAATATAAAGTTACTGATGCGTTGGTCGCCCCCAGTACGGATCATAAGATCCACCGGCGGTAATCCAGCCAAAGAGATAACATTATTGAGGAGCTGCTCATTGATATCTTCTACCTTGAGTTCGCCTGCCGCAACTAAAGCGGCTAACTTTTTGGTTGCCTGGGTGATGTCCCAGCGGCCGCCATAATTTGCGGCAACATTGACTACTAAACCGGTATTACCCTGGGTCATATTTTCAGCTTCAATGATTTTTTTTTGCAAACGTTCGCTAAATCCGGACAGATCACCAATCACCTTAAGTTTAATATTGTTTTTATGTAACTTTTTGACTTCGCTGCTTAATACAGTAAAAAAAAGCCCCATCAGCATATCAACTTCCTGCGCTGGACGTTGCCAATTTTCACTGCTGAAGGCGAACAGGGTTAATGCCTCAATCTTTTGCTCACTGGCAAAAACAATTGCCTTGCGTAAGGATTTAACGCCGTGTTTATGCCCTAATACACGATGTTTACCTTTGCTTTCGGCCCAGCGGCCATTTCCGTCCATAATAATCGCGACATGTCTGGCACATTTTGAATTTTCATTTAACTTGGTCACAATCAACCTTGAATTGATAAATAGCTGAACATCAGCTAGCGTATTCAAAACAGGAATACGCTAGCGCCAGGTTATTAAACTTCAAGCAGTTCGGCTTCTTTTACGACAAGCAGCTCTTCAATCTGTTTAATATAATCATTGGTAATTTTTTGCACCAGCTCTTCGCCAACGCGTTGTTCATCTTCACTGATATCTTTATCTTTTTCCAGTATTTTTAATTCATTATTTGCATCGCGGCGAATATTGCGGATCGCAATACGGCTATTTTCAGCTTCACCACGAACGATTTTAATTAAATCTCGACGGCGCTCTTCCGTTAGCGGCGGTAAAGGGATACGAATGACAGTGCCCGCAGACATCGGGTTTAAACCCAAGTTTGAGCCCATGATCGCTTTTTCTACCGCTTTGATTAAAGAAGCATCAAAAAGCGTTACTGTCAATGTACGGGCATCCTCAGTAGAGACATTGCCTACCTGGCGAAGAGGTGTATTACTGCCGTAATAGGGCACCATAATACCGTCTAATAAACTGGGGTGTGCACGACCCGTGCGAATTTTTGCAAGCTGGTTTCTAAAGGCTTCAACACTTTTACCCATGCGTGTTTGAACATCATTCTTAACTTCATTAATCATAACAATTTCCCTAATTTTCAATTATATATTTATTGTTTTTGCTCTATTACTGTCGCACAATGTTTAATAGTTGTGCCTTCATCTTCGCCTAAGACCACACGGCTTAATGCACCGGGTTTGTTCATATTAAATACGCGGATCGGTAAACTATGATCCCGTGCTAATGTAAACGCGGCAAGATCCATTACTTTTAACTCTTTTTCCAATACTAGTTGATAATCAATCTCTTTATATAATTTGGCATCAGGATTTTTAGCCGGATCGGCATCAAACACCCCATCCACCTTTGTGCCTTTTAAAACAGCATCGGCTTCAATTTCGATACCGCGTAAACAAGCGGCCGAATCCGTGGTAAAAAATGGGTTACCTGTCCCTGCGGCAAAAATCACCACAGTCCCTTGTTTAAGGTGTCTTATTGCCTCTGCCCAGTTGTAATGATCACAAACGCCGTTTAAAGGAATCGCTGACATTAAACGCGAATTAACGTGCGAACGGTGCAGGGCATCACGCATTGCAAGACCGTTCATTACCGTCGCCAGCATACCCATATGGTCGCCCACAACCCGGTTCATCCCCGCTTCGGCGAGACCTGCTCCGCGGAAAATATTACCGCCACCGATCACTAACCCAACCTGCACCCCCACTTCTATTAATGATTTTATTTCAAGCGCCATGCGATCCAGCACTTTAGGATCAATACCAAAGCCCTCATCGCCGACCAAAGCCTCGCCACTTAATTTTAATAAAATGCGGCGATATACTGATTTTGGTTTTGTTCTCATGCTAGTTCCTTAATGTAGGCTTAATACCGGTTAGGTTAATAAATTCTGCTCATAATTTGTTAACCTGACAGGTATCAATAATTAACTGTTCAACGCAAACTAGACCATATTCTGAATGCAAAAGAACCGCAGACGTAGCTGCGGTTCTTCAAAGACAATAAACAAAGCTTATTGTTCAGAACAGTTGATTACTTAGCAGAAGCAGCCATTGTCGCAGCAACTTCAGCGGCGAAATCCTCAACTTTCTTCTCGATGCCTTCACCCACTTCTAAACGAATGAATGAGACAACCTCAGCGCTGGCATCTTTAAGAAGCTTAGCAACTTTTATCGAAGGATCCTTAATAAAAGGTTGACCCGTCAGGCTGACTTCACCAGAAAATTTAGCCATACGGCCAGCAACCATTTTTTCAGCAATAGCTTCAGGTTTGCCGCTTTCCACTGCGATTGCAAGCTGGATTTCTTTCTCTTTAGCAACAACATCAGCGGGTACATCTTCAGGCTTGACATACTGGGGAGCTGCTGCAGCAACGTGCATTGCAAGATCTTTAGCCAGATCAGCATCGCCGCCTTTAAGCACAGTGATAACACCAATTTTTCCACCGTGTACATAAGCGCCAAGGTTTTCACCTTCAACAACTTGTAAACGACGAATAGAGATATTTTCACCAATTTTAGACACTAAATTAGCACGAGCAACCTCGACAGTTTCACCATCGTAAGCTAATTCATTAAGCGCTTCCACGCTAGCCACTTTATTGGCTAATGCAATTTCTGCAATTTTATTTGCAAAAGCAAGGAAGCTTTTATCCATTGCCACAAAATCTGTTTCACAGTTTACTTCAGCAATAAGGGCAACACCAGCCTCAACTTTTGCTAAGATCACACCTTCAGCAGCAACTCGGCCAGCTTTTTTAGCGGCTTTAACTGCACCTGATTTACGCATGTTTTCAATTGCAAGCTCGATGTCGCCTTCAGCTTCAACCAATGCTTTTTTACAATCCATCATACCCGCAGCAGTGCGGTCACGAAGTTCTTTAACTTGCTTAGCTGTTATAGTAATAGCCATTGTCGAATTCCTATTATTTAAATTAAAAAAGGGGGGCTATTGCCCCCCGATAATCAATCACAGACTGATTAATAAGAGATATTTAGCTCAAAAAGGCTAATTATTCGCTAACTTCTTCAACAAAACCGTCTTGTTCAGCTTGTACTAGAACATCTTGCTCACGACCTGCTTTAATCGTTGTCGCAGCTGCTTCTAAGTAAAGTTTGATAGCACGGATTGCATCATCATTACCAGGTACAACAAAATCAATGTTGTCTGGGCATGAGTTAGTATCAACAATAGAGATCACTGGAATACCAAGGTTGTTCGCTTCTTTGATTGCAATGTGTTCGTGATCAGCATCGATTACGAAGATTACATCAGGAATGCCGCCCATGTTTTTGATACCACCAAGCGTTTTTTCAAGTTTCTCTAATTCACGCGCAAGCATTAACGCTTCTTTTTTAGTTACTTTGTCAAAAGTACCGTCTTGGCTTTGAATTTCAAGGTCTTTCAAACGTTTGATCGATTGACGAACTGTTTTCCAGTTAGTCAACATACCACCTAACCAACGGTGATCAACGTAAAATTGGTCACAGCTGATAGCTGCTTCTTTTACCGCTTCTGAAGCTGCACGCTTAGTACCAACAAACAGAACTTTACCTTTCTTAGCCGCTTTTTGCTCTAAGAAGTTAAGTGCACTGTTGAACATTGGAACAGTTTTTTCAAGGTTGATGATATGAACTTTGTTACGTGCGCCGAAAATGAAAGGTTTCATTTTTGGATTCCAGTAACGAGTTTGGTGACCGAAGTGAACGCCAGCTTGTAGCATATCGCGCATTGATACATTTGCCATTAGAATTTCCTCAATAGGGGTTAGGCCTCCACACATCCCATACACTCGACCGAATTTCAAATTAGTTGAAATCAGGCACCCCGAGTAATGTGTCGACGTGTGTGTGTTATTTGAAGTGCGTCTTTAAATTTAAGAATTCAACCAGTGAATCTACAAACAATTAAAGTCCGCGCCAGTTAGTAAGATTTGTGACAGCTAATTGATGTTACAATCTCGATGCGCTTTATACCATAGAACTATTTTTAACTCAATAAGCGCCCTGCAAAGTAATTGTTAAACAGCTAAAATAATTGCCTATTGAGTGCTTATGCGTCTGATATTCTATTGATATAACCGCCTTTTACGGCGAGTCGATGATACAAAGGGGCGCGGTAATGCAAATACCGCACTGGATATCTGTAAGCCTTCGCTTAAGAGCTGATCTGTTATCTTTCGTCGTTGGTCTTCCGCCTTTGACGCCGTGTTACTTTTTCTCAACAGCAAGAAAAAGTAACCAAAAAGTGCCGTTCCGAGACGTTTTTTATTCTTGTCTGCTCAATAACTTCTTAACGCACCAGCTCGGACAGCACGTCCATGTGCAGAGCCGAGCCTAATGAAATCTTCCATGATTTCCTTTGCTAAAGTTATCGAGCAAACAAGAAAAACGTACGGAAATTTCCGTAGCCGCACTGGCAGAGTATAAGCTTTCGCTTCTGGCGTTTGGTTTAACTTTCTTTGTTGGAGTTTTATTATTGTTAAGCGCTAAATGTGACAAGGTGCGCTGGAGCATCAAATTCCACTTTCCCTCCCTTGTGTGCGAACTCGCTTAGATAATCAGGGGCTGCTTTCCTCAGTTGCTCATAACCCTCTGCATCGATCACTTCGGCAAGTGTCCAGCCCTTGATATCGGTGTGCAGCCACGCATCAATTGAGTCGAAACGCGCCTTCCCCGGTCGAGTATGTACCCTAACCGATTTTGCACCGGCTTCCGCGAACAGTGATTCCAGCGCCGTAACATCGCCCAGGCAATAAGGAGCTTCTATTGACTTGGCAATGTCTGCGCCGAATAAGTCTTTTAGCATTGTAGCGACTGCCAGATAGCCCGGCGTCTCGGCCAAACTGGCCCACACGGCAACGCATCCAATACCATCAGCTTTCATTACACGAACCATTTCCGAGACTGCTTTACTTCTGTCTTGAAAGAACATCAGTCCGAATTGACTGATCACATGGTCAAATTCGTTTCGGTCGAAAGGAAGTGATTCCGCAGCACCTTCCAGCCAATTGACTTTACTAGATTTTAATCTTGCAACGGCCAGCATGCCGTCATTGATATCCAGGCCGACAACTCGGCCTTCTGATCCAACCAAGTCTAAAGCCTCTCGCGCCAAGACGCCTGTACCGCAAGCGACATCTAAAACTGAATCGCCTGGATGCACTCCGGCAAGCTCAAGCACCTGCGCTGGCCAATCAATGAAAAGCGCAGGAATAAAGAACTGCTCGTATATCTCAGCAGCTGATGCCGCCACCTGTCCCTTGTCATGCTCGTTCATGTTTCCTCCCGTTGAATTGCCGTCTAACGCCCGAATTCAGCTGCGGCGATTTGTTGGACGAAACCGTGACCAGATTAGCTTTTTACCTTCTCAATCATGTGATTTATGACATGGCTGTGCTGTTGCTGAGGGCTAAACATCACGATTTCCGCATCTGCGTTGACCTTTACATTGTGTCCGGGTGGCCAGTAAAATAGATCATTCTCGTTGACGGTTTCCTGTATGCCGTTCGCATCTGTTGTCATGAGTTGCCCACGCAAAACGAACCCCCAGTGAGGACACTGACATAAATCGCCATCCAGTCCCTGGAACAAAGGCGTGGTGTCAACACCTGCCGAGAGACTGAAGTACTCGCCACTGATCTTTCCTAGCCCCGTGGCGTCGCCGAATTCCGTTTGCTGACGGATCACGGCGCCGGGAATCTCCATTTTAACGTCTATGTCTTGTTTGGCTATTCGCATGCTGCTTACTCCTTTGTGTCTGTGGGTACATTAAGTTTACTGGTCGGTTTAAAAAGGGCTGGGAAGAGCTTTTTAGCAAGCACTCAACAGGCTGCCCACTTTTTAAAATCCGCGTTCATTATTTTGTTAGGTGCGACCGGGTCAGTTAATTATTTTCATTAGAATTATAAGCGTAGTACAAAAAACTTCAGGAGAAAACACAGGAGTATCCTTGGCACTCAATAATTACTGAGGTTTATAAAGTCAAGCGCATATAGGTCCTGC
>DATBNI010000376.1:0-1530 GCA_036554425.1 Psychromonas sp. | reverse complement strand
CCTTTCCGGCGGTTATTTATGGTCCGTATTGGCGCTTATTGCCGTTGCGGCTATGGTATTGGGGATGGGCTTGCCGGTGACTGCAGCTTATATCGTTTTATCTATTATGGCCGTGCCGAGTTTGACTGAACTAGGTGTGGGTTTATTAGCTGCCCATATGATTGTATTCTGGTTATCTCAAACATCCAATGTGACACCTCCAATTGCTTTGGCAGCGTTTGCGGCAGCGGGTATCGCCAATACTTCACCGATGAAAGCGGCTGTACAAGCCTTTAAATTGGCTCAGGGATTTTTGATTATTCCGATCATGATGGCATTTTCCGGTCTTATTTGGATAGAGGGGGAAAACACTGAATTTGTCATATCAATAGTGTTAACTATCGGTTTAATTGTTGCGGTTGCGGGCAGTATCGAAGGCCGACTGGTAACTAAATTACCTTCACATAGTCGAGCTTTGCTTTTGCTATCTGCCTTTGCTTTATTAGTCCCTAATCATTTTATCAATATCGCAGGAGTAATAATGATACTCATGATTGCTTTGTTAAATTATAAACTCTCTAAAGCAAGTAGTTACGAGCAATATCAGCAAAGCTAAGGCCAGTACCATACATAAAAAACCCATTAAATATCAATTATTTAATGGGTTTATCTTGGTATTTTGAAAAATAAAATCTGATAATTAAACTTCAACCGCCAGATCGATCTTCTCTATCCAGCCAAAACGGTCTTCGCGTGTACCGTATTGAATTCCAGTCAGTTCATCATATAATTGTTTGGAAACATCGCCTGATTGATTGTTGTTAATAACATAATCAGTACCTTTCCAGCATAGTTTACCAACCGGAGAGATAACCGCAGCTGTACCACAACCAAATGCTTCAGTTATTTTACCACTTTTTATATCGGCTAATATCTGCTCAACATCTAAGCGTTCTTCGCTGACATCAAATCCTAACGCCGGAGCCAGTTTAAGGATAGAATCACGGGTAATACCGGGTAATATGCTGCCACTTAAAGCCGGTGTTACAATGCGTTTATTTTCATAAACAAAACAGATATTCATTGCGCCAACTTCTTCAATATACTTGCCCTGTACGGCATCTAACCAAAGTACCTGGGAGTAACCCAGTTTGGCAACTTCTTCTGAAACATACAGGCTAGCCGCATAATTCCCGCCGGTCTTAGCTTCACCCACACCGCCCACTACCGCACGGCGATACTGATCAGCAATGTAAACCGATACGGGTTCAAACCCGCCGCTGAAATAAGTGCCGGCTGGTCCGGTAATAATAAAGTGGAGATAGGTATTACTCGCACCTAGGCCCAATTTTTTACCCGTCGCAATCATTGTCGGGCGAATGTATAAAGAGGATCCGGCCTGCTCCGGAATCCAGGGATGATCAAGCGAGATAAGTGCTTTAAGTGCTTGTAAATGGAATTGTTCATCAACTTCGGGCATCACCATTCTTTTTGCTGAACGGTTAAAACGTTTGAAATTTTCAGTAGGACGGAATAAATTGATCGTTCCAT
>DATBNI010000337.1:0-2717 GCA_036554425.1 Psychromonas sp. | reverse complement strand
TCCCGTAAATTGTACTGATAACGGGCATCTTCACCATACAAAATAGGCTTAAATATGTTACTCATTCATTTTATTGATCTCTTTTTAGACTCAGCTCCCTGGCTATTATTAGGTTTAATATTCGCGGGCATGCTTAAGATGTTTGTCCCTATGAAATGGATCCACCAGCAGTTAGGGCGGCATGGTTTTAAAAGTACCGTAAAAGCGGCTTTAATTGGTGCGCCTTTACCCTTATGTTCATGCGGTGTTATTCCCGCCGCAGTGGGTCTAAGGCGATCAGGCGCATCTAAAGCGGCAACCACCTCTTTTTTAGTCTCAACACCGGAAACAGGAGTCGATTCAATAACGGTTTCTTATGTATTACTCGGCCCTTTTATGGCGACAGTGAGACCTATCTCCGCAATCACTAGCGCAATAGTTGCAGGTTTACTAGTCGGCAAAGATGACGAGCAAAAAGAAAGTGACAATACAAAGCCTTTCAAAGGTGAAAATAAAAGCGCTTGCTGTACTGCTGACACACCCGTAGTCAGTGCTGTGGATACGCACTCGTCTGGGCAAAGGGAGACAGTAGAGTGCTGCGAATCAACCCAAGATATTGCAACACAATTGCAGGGAACCTCTATTGTTGGCCGGATTCTGAAAGGATTTCATTTTGCCGCAACGGATTTAGTAAAGGATATAACGGTTTGGTTGCTGATCGGCCTGTTTTTTGCGGCCCTGGTACAGACCTATGTACCTGCTGATTTTTTAGTGCAATGGGGTGATGGCATTTTAGCCATGCTGGTGATGGTGATTATTTCCGTGCCTATGTATATCTGCGCAACGGCTTCAACACCGATAGCGGCAGGATTATTATTAGCAGGAGTATCACCGGGAGCTGTCTTAGTCTTTATGTTAGCCGGGCCGGCCACTAATATAGCAACGCTGGGTGTGGTCGCTAAAGAACTCGGGAGACGTGCACTCTGGGGCTATCTGGGGGGAGTATTAGGCATTGCATTGTTATCAGGCGTAGCAGTTAACTATTTAGTCAGCACTTTTGGTCTTTTAGTCACTCCTCAAATCGGGGAACAAAATCAGCTATTACCGGAGATAGTCATGCACGCCTCAGCCATTATTCTGGCAATATTAATGGCAAAAGTCCTTTATAATATGATCCCTAAAAAACTAAAACAAAAAAACTGCTGCTCTTGATTATTAAGGCTGCTTAACAAGCGCTGTCGGCAAACGCTTCTATACAGAAAAATACACGGCAAAGTGCTTAACTATTAAGCAGCACACCTTAGCAATAACGCTAAATAGTGTCAGCTTTTATTCTATACTTTAGTCGGGTACTCAACGAGGAGTGGATGGTGATGTTAAAAGCCCTTTTTATTGATTTAAGCGGCGTATTGTATGAAGGTAACAAAGTGATTCCCGGCGCTGTGGCTGCAATTGAAAAAGCAAGAGCAAGCCAATTACAATTACGTTTTGTTACCAACACCTCCCGAAAAACCCGTGATCAGCTATTAAATGATCTTAAAAATTTAGGGTTTGAGCTGCAGGAAGAGGAGCTTTTTACCGCACCTGTTGCTGTTCATGGGTGGCTGCAGGAAAAAAAAATTCGCCCCTATTGTCTGATTCACCACAATATCAAAAGCGAATTCGCGGATCTGCTTCAGACAGATCCTAATGCGGTTGTGATAGGCGATGCTGAGCAGGATTTTTGTTATGACAAGTTAAATCGCGCCTTTCAATTATGCCAGCAAGGAGCCGTGCTAGTCGGCATTGGCTGCAATCGTTATTTTAAATTAGATGGCCAGCTACAACTGGATGCAGGCCCCTTTATAAAGGCCATTGAGTTTGCGGCATCCACAAAAGCTATTATCATCGGAAAACCCAGCAAAGATTTTTTTCTGCAGGCACTTGCATCAACGGGTTTGAGTGCTGATCAAGTTTTGATGATTGGCGATGATATCTACGGGGATATTGAGGGCGCAATACATTCCGGGCTGCATGCCGGTTTGGTGCGTACGGGAAAATACCAAAGAGGCGATGAGCATAAAATCAGCGCAGCCCATCTGACATTTGACTCTATTGTCGACGCCGTGGATTATGCTTTATTAGAGCAGATCAAACATTAGATTTTGACAACACCAAGATAGGCAAAGAAGCTGGATTCTTTATCTCAATCAATATAAAGGAGTTGCTAAGTACGGTATAAAACTTTTAACACATGCCAGCCGAACTTGGTTTTAACTAAATGCGGGGTTAATATTTCGCCAGTGAAAGCCACCTTATCAAAGGCAGGCACCATCTGACCTTTTTTAAATTCACCCAGATCGCCCCCTTTTTTACCCGATGGACAATTTGAGTATTTCTTCGCTAATGTTTGGAATTTCACGCCTTTCTTTAACTGTAAAAGGATCTCTTCCGCTTGTTCTTTATGCTTCACTAAAATGTGCAAAGCTGCTGCTGTTCCAGCCATACTTACCTCGGTTTTGGTTTGTAACATTAAGCCATTATGTTACACGGAAAAGCCGATAGGGAGGTTAAATATTGATATTTTTTTAAAAAACATTCTCAGTCTATTTATGACAGGTATTTTATGACGCCATAGGCCACATTTAAAAAAAGAGATAGACCAAGGCAGTCTAAGAGAGTTGGTAAGCTAAACCATGTTGATCAAGCCAGAAAATAATATTATCAGCACTCATATACATATCAAGATCTTCGTTTTC
>DATBNI010000323.1:0-7777 GCA_036554425.1 Psychromonas sp. | reverse complement strand
TGGCAAAAAAATTAAAAAACCCAGAAACCGATAATAAATTTTGGGATGCATTACTCGCCTTTAACCGCTTAGTTGAGACTGCCATTGACTCTAAATGCACATCACAAAACAGTCGTTTTTGGCTTAGATTTATTAATATCATTGAAAAGCTGCAAGGCTATAAAGGCAGTCAAATCTTTACCACGACCAATATCAAACAAAAAAGAAAGCTGCGTTTATATTTTGCTTATATGCTGACCTGGGAACATATACGCTATATTGCAGGCAAAGAAGATGATTACTCACCCAGTGGTGACATTCTAGATGCTTTTTCACCGTTAGAAGAACAGGATGAGCACCACCATCACGATGATGATTGCCATGAACATTGCCATAGTCATTAAGGGTATTGGCAGAGCGTTCCACAGCCTAAGTTATTTTTATAAATGAGATCCGATATGTTAATTAATAAAAACTCAGTAGTTCAATTCCATTACACATTAAGAGATGCAGACAAAGAACTTGAAAACAGTTATAGCGGCGAGCCATTAATTTATTTACATGGTTTTAAAGGGTTATTTGAAACACTGGAAAATGCCCTGGTCGGTAAAAAAGTCGGCGATAAATTAGAGGTGACCTTAACGCCAGAGCAGAGTTATGGTCAACGCAGAGAAGAGGCTTTACAGCGCATTCCTATTAAACATCTGCAGGGGGCAAAAATCTGGAAACCGGGTATGTCAGCTGTAGTTGAATCAAATCAGGGACGTCAGCAAGTGACCATAGTAAAAGTGGGGCGTTTTAATGCCGATTGTGACTTGAATCATCCCCTTGCAGGTAAGACCTTAACCTTTGCTATTGAAATCGTTGCGCTGCGCGAGGCGACAGCGGAAGAGATCAGTCACGGCCATGTACACAATAAAGGCGGATGCGGTCATTAATACTCGCTTTTAAAATCAGCTTACAATAAAAGGCGCACAATCAAGGGTGCGCCTTTATCTTAAATAGTTTTTGTCCCGCTTATATATTGTTCATTTGGTTGATAAGCAGCTTAAGTTCGTCTATTCAGCCCCCCTCTTTAAGCAAAGCTGGCAATGTGCCAACTTCTATTATTTATTAGCTATGCTTCTATCAAATATTCTATTGTCAGGTAAGTTAATTTTATGTCAGAAGCACAGCGTCAACAAATTGCAGGTTTAATCCTCACTCGCCGGCAGCATGAAACGCAGCAGGGCGTGGAATTGGAGTTGTGGCTTGCTACACAGCAGGGGCCCTGCAGAGTGATGCTACCTGCGCAACGTTATGTGTTTCTTATTCACCAGCAAGAACTTGAGCGGGCACAGGCACTGTGGTCAGCAAAGCATTTAACCCCAGATGAGGTTCGGCCACTCGCCTTGACCTCTTTCAACGGATTGGCGGTTAGCGCTGTCTACTGCCTGCAGAACAAAATGTTCAGGCAACTTCAGGATATTTTAAGCACAGCATCTATCGCCATTTTTGAGTCCGATATCAAGGTGAGTGACCGGTATCTGATGGAGCGTTTTATCTATGGCACAGTCTCTGTGCAAGGTGAGTTTAACTGGCAAGGAACTTACTGGCACTGTCAGTCAGAAAAACTTTCACCTGCCACGCTGATACCTAAGCTAAAACAGGTTTCATTGGATATTGAATGCAGTCCTTTGGGCGAACTTTATTCTGTTGGGCTCAGCTACGGCAATGTCTCAAATCAAACTGATGAGCATAATAAAAACGCAAGGGCACAATGCGCAACTGTACTGATGATCGGCCAGTATCAGCCCAGTGAAGATATCAAAATTCACTGGCTGGAAAATGAACAGGCCTTATTACGGGCATTGGAAGCCTGGTTTCAATTGCACGATCCCGATGCGGTGATTGGTTGGGCGGTTGGCAGTTTTGATCTGCGTTTATTAGCCAAACGCGCTGAAGCACATAATATGCAGCTAAGGCTCGGGCGAGATGGCTCGGCATTACGCTGGTTATCACACAGTAACGAGCCTGATCAAGGCACTGTCATTTTAAACGGCAGAGTGGTATTAGACGGTATTGATCAGCTTAAAAATGCGGGCTGGATGTTTGAAAGTTTCAGTCTGGAATTTGTCAGTCAGGCGATGTTTTCACAAGGAAAACTGATTAGCAATACCAATAACAAGGGATTGGAAATAAAACGCCAGTTTGAGCAGGAGCCTGTCTCACTGGCGCGTTATAATCTGCAGGACTGTTTGCTGGTTGAACGAATATTTGCAAAAGCACAGTTAAGCGAATATGCGATACAACGTGCGCGATTAACCGGTTTAGCACTGGAGCGCAGGGGCGCATCGGTTGCGGCTTTTACCAATCTGTATCTGCCGTTATTACATCGCAGCGGTTATATCGCGCCTAATATAGGTGATATTGAAGCGCAGCATTCGCCCGGCGGTTTTGTGATGGATTCAACCCCGGGTCTTTATGATTGGGTATTAGTACTGGATTTTAAATCATTGTATCCCTCTATTATCCGCACTTTTAAGATTGATCCAATGGGCATGATTGAAGGGCTTAAAGAAAATGAAGCTCAGTCTATTCCCGGTTTTAGAGGAGCAAGATTTAGCCGGAATAAACATCATTTGCCGGATATTCTCGACAAGCTAACGGCGGCCAGGGAGTCGGCTAAAAAAGAAAATAATCAACCCTTTCAGCATGCGATTAAAATCATTATGAACAGTATGTACGGGGTACTGGGATCGGCGGGTTGCCGTTTTCACGATACCCGTCTGGCCAGTTCAATTACCCTGCGCGGCCATCAAATCATGCTGGAAACCCGCGATGTTATTGAACAGCAGGGCGAGCAGGTGGTCTACGGGGATACCGATTCAACCTTTGTGTGGTTAAAGCACTGCACTAATGCCACGGACGCGCAGGCGCGGGGAAAGGTACTTGAACAAAGTATTAACCAATATTGGTCGGACAAACTGAAGCTTGAATTCCAGTTAGATTGTTATCTGGAAATTGAGTTTGAAACCTGTTTCAGGAAATTTTTTATGCCGACCTTGCGGGGATCCGATACCGGATCTAAAAAACGTTATGCCGGATTAAAAGTAACCCCTGACGGTGAGGTGATTTTATTTAAGGGACTCGAAACCGTACGTTCCGACTGGACCGAACTTGCGCAAAATTTTCAGAAAAAGTTGTATGCCAAAGTGTTTGCTGAGCAACCGATCGACAGATTGATCATAGAGACGGTCGAGTTGTTAAATAAGGGGCAGCTGGATCAGCAGTTGATCTATCATAAACGCCTGCGCCGTCCTTTGGATGCCTATCTTAAAAATGTGCCTCCGCAGGTACGAGCTGCACGTTTGGCAGATAAGATTAATGCAAATTTAGGCCGTCCATTGCAATACCAGCGTCGCGGCCGTATCGCCTATCTGATCACAGTGAATGGGCCAGAGCCTGCCGCTTATCTGCAATCCGGCATTGATTATCAGCACTACATAGATAAGCAGCTGAAACCGATAGCCGAAGCTATCTTACCGCTGCTTGGCAAGAATTTTGACGAAATGATCTCGGATCAAATGCGTTTATTTTAATCCCGTAAAATACAAAGAAGGGCACTGTTAATCAAAGGATGGAGTATTTAACAGCTAAAGAATAATGGCAATAGCGCAGATTAGTCTCTTGTTTTAGTCCTTTTATTGTGTATTATTTGTACATCTTTGCCCGGAAAATTAAATTTTTTGCATTCAAAATGGTTAGTCTTCTAAGAAACCATACATCTTAAAAAATTAAGGGAAAACCCAATCATGAAAAAATTATTGAATATATCTATCTGTCTCTTTATGTCATTGTCTGTTTTTGCCAATGCCTCTACTCTGCAGAAAGCACAGCAAGGTGAAATTGCATCACAATATCAACTCGGCGAAATGTATTACAGCGGAGCGGGTGCCGTCCAAGATTATAAAGCAGCGGCAAAATGGTATCAAAAAGCGGCGCAGCAGGGTGATCCAAAAGCACAATTTAAACTGGCTGAAATGTACTACAGCGGAACAGGTGTGACTCAGCATTATAGAACAGCGGCAAAATGGTATTTAAAAGCAGCTCAGCAGGGTGATCCAAAAGCACAATTTAAAATGGGACTCATCTATTCTAGCGGCGAAGGTGTCGTTCAAGATATTAAATTAGCTGCTATGTGGGCTAAATTATCTGAATATAACGGTTATCATAATGCCCGGAAAGTAAAAAATATTTTGTTAATGCGGACGGTTTAATTTACAAAAATGGAAAATCCGATGAATAAACTTGCCTCCCATAAAGTGCACTGCCCCTATTGTGGTGAAATAATTGAACTGCTGATTGACTGCTCCGTAGAGCAACAAAATTATATAGAAGACTGCGAAGTCTGCTGCTGTCCGATAGGTGTGGATGTCAGCATCATTAATGAAGGGCAAGTGTTTGTGAATGTCTCACATGAAAATGAATAGAAAATTAGCGGACAACAGTAATAACACGCAACATTCTCATCATGTTGCGTGTTATTAGTCGTATCCATAGGGGCAATACAAGGAGCATTTTCTTTAATGTAACAAGCTGTACAACTTACGACGGTATTCGCTGACCAAAACAGGATCATCTATGCTGGCGAGAATGTCTATCATGGCCTTTTTGGGGGATCCATTTTCGTAGTTTAAGTCGTTAACTAATAGTTTATATAACAACGCTAATGCTTCCTTGTTACGGTTAGCCTGGCTGTATTGAATGGCCAGTTTATATTCGATGGCCATTTTATCCTGCGCAGTTTCAAGTTGTTTTTCTAACGCCGTTATTTCAGGCGTTTGTGCTGATTGCCGGGCCAATTCCAATTGCGCTATTAAACTGTGATAGATCATGTTTTGATCTGCTATCGGTATAAGGTCTAAAATAGGTTTAGCATCTTCGTGTTGACCCATTGCAAGATAAACCTGCGCTAAAGCTAATTTGATATCATTATTATCAGAGGCCATTCTGGCGGCTTCAACAAACTTTGCTTTTGCTTCTGTTAACTGCCCCTGGGCGAATAATGTTTGTCCCTGCTGCAGTAAAACCTGGCTTTGCTCGGGAGTGTGTTTGCTGATAAAGGTGCGTATAAACTCTTCACTTTGCTCCCCTGCAAATCCGTCTACCCCTTGCCCGTCGATGAACATAAATACACTGGGTACAGTTTGCACCCCAAAGTGATCTACTATCTGCTGCTCTACATCGCAATTAATACGCGCCAGAGTAAATGCCTGTTCATTTTCAGCATGTAATTTGTCCAGCAAAGGTAACAAGGTATTACAACTAGGACTTTGTGCGGACCAGAAAACCACTAAAACGGGTTTTTCTTTTGAACCTTCGATAATTATTGATGGGAAGGTAGAGACGGTAATATCATGATTATTAGTTTGCATTTTATCCTCAACAGTTAGCTGCCATTCATTTTCAGGCTAGATTATCGTTTAAAAAGCGGAACGCAAGCATCAATCTCTTATTTTTGCTTTAAGAAGTTGAATCTATCCGCTTTATTGCTTGTTTTTAAGTGCCTGCAAAAGTAACATTGATGAATCACTAATGAGGAGCTTTAAGATGTTAACAGGCAGTATTGTCGCACTCGTGACACCAATGGATAAAACCGGTGAAATAGATTTCCTTACCTTAAAAGAACTTGTAGAGTTTCATATAAAATCTGGAACGGCTGCTATCGTCGCTGTTGGTACCTCAGGGGAATCGGCAACATTAGATGTTGATACCCACGCAAAAGTTGTGATGAAAGCGCTGGAGTTTGCAGACGGACGCATCCCCATTATTGCGGGCAATGGTGCAAATTCAACCTCAGAAGCTATTTCGTTAAGCAAACGTTTCGCCAACAGCGGTATTGTAGCGGGTCTTAACGTCACTCCTTATTATAACAAACCTACCCAAGAGGGGTTGTATCAACACTTTAAAGCTATTGCGGAGTCCTGTGATTTGCCACAAATTTTGTACAATGTCCCTGGCCGAACAGCGGTAGATCTATTGCCTGAAACGGTCGCGCGTCTTGCAAAAATAAAAAATATTATCGGCATCAAAGAAGCCACGGGTGATTTAAACCGTCTTGCGGAAATCAAAGCATTAGTTGATCCTGATTTTGCTTTATACAGTGGTGATGATGCAACAGGTTGTGATTTCATTCTCCAGGGTGGGCATGGTGTTATTTCTGTCACCACTAATATCGCGCCGGCTCAAATGGCAAAAATGTGTGAATATGCATTAAGTGGTAATGCTGATTTAGCCAAAAAAACCGATGATCAGTTAGCGCCCGTGCACAAATATTTATTTATCGAATCCAATCCAATTCCTGTGAAATGGGCTTGTGCGGAGATGGGAATATTACCCTCAGCTGACTGTCGTTTGCCGTTGACGATTTTAGACATAAAATTTCAGCCTATTGTCCGTAACGCCTTAATTGAAGCTAAACTAATTTCATGATAAAACTCTTTAAAACAGGCCGGATAACCACAGCCGTTATTGTCGCTTTATCCTTAAGTGCTTGCGCGCGTTTTGATGCCAAAACACAAGCCAATGGTGATTTTGACTATGCTCAAACACCCTTGGGTGAAAACTACCGGACGGGCAGTTTCACTCAGGATGAAGCAAGAAATCTTTATGATATTCCAGCGCTGACTGAGCAGCAAAAACGCATTGGTTTTTCATCTGCCGATGTTGACATTCGCCCACCTACCCAGTTAATCCCGGTAATTGACGGGGTAGTGCTGGACAAAAATAATAGCGATAACACCACCATATTGTTTAATGCATTTAACCACACTGAAAATATGAAAGACAAGGTCTGGAACCTTCTTGAGTCATATATAGCGGCAAATAATATTGAGCTAACTGCAAAAAATATAAGCCTTGCGCAGATCGAAACGGGGCTATTTCGCCAGAAAGACTCCTACGGCAGTTTTTTATACAGTAATGATGTATTAAGGGAGTCGCGTTACCGGTTTACCTTGACACAGCCACAAGGGGGACAAAATGCGGCTTTGACTGTTGAGGCTTTGAGTTATTCTGAAAAAAATGACGATCAAGCTGTAAAAGTAAATTTAACCGCAAGAAGTAAAAAAAGTATTGAACTGCGTCTGGTGAATGATCTGTTAAAACATGCATATCAATTAAAAGAAGCCAGTGATTTACAAGTAGCCGGTTCGCAACCACTGCCCATAAAACTGGGTTATGATGATAACAATCAAATGGCTTGGATTGTTGATGCAAACTTTCTTGCTAGTTGGACTAAATTACCTGATTTGTTGGAATTGTTAAGATTTGAACAGGTTGATTCAGATAAAAGTCTGGGTTATTACTTAGTTAAATTTAAAGCACCTAATGCTAAATACTGGCCGGAGCATAACCTCAACCCGTTTGAGCTTGATAATGCAGAATACTTTATTCAGTTGGGTGAATTGAACAGTGGCAGTACTTCGATGACCTGGTTAGATGCGGATAAAAAACCCTTAGCAGATAAAAAAGTAACAGAAATTTATTTCAGTATCACAGATAAAATACGTGAAGTTTTATTGTTAAATGAAAATCAAAGCAAAGCGTTATAGTTGCCTCCCTTTAATAAAATAAACAGGAAAAACCAATAGATTATTTGTCTTTTGGTTTTTCTTTTTCCTGCTCTTCCTGTAACTCTTTCTCTTTCCTTTCCTGTATTGCACGCAATACAGATTCAGGAACTTTCATATTGGCCGTTTGTTTTAAGAGCATTATATTAGCTATTATTATGCCTAAAATAAAGATGATGATTAAT
>DATBNI010000165.1:0-2575 GCA_036554425.1 Psychromonas sp. | reverse complement strand
TACCATGCTGTTTAAAAATCATACTCGAAAGATCAACACGCCCTAGTCTTCACTATAGATTATTTAATTTTACCTTATCAACTAGGCTTAAATTTATTCTCTACTGGTAAAAAAGGCGAGCCGATCTTTTAATTTAATATAAAAAACAATGTCCCGACAGTCATCGCCCCCATGGTATAGTTAAAGGCTTTTTTACGTTTTGTGGTAGTCAATCGTTGAGCTATGCCTACCCCGATATAAGCCCATAAACTGATCGCGATAAAACCTGTAATGGCAAAACAGAGCATTATCCATAAACCTGATTCAATATAGCGTTCGCCTGCAAGGGTAAAACTGCTGATACTGCCAATAGTCATCGCCCATGCTTTAGGGTTTACAAATTGAAAGGTTGCGGCACGAAATAATGTCATGGGTTTAGTTTTATTCCGCTCAGTTTTACGTTGATCAGCATTAACTGATAGCGGTTCAATGGAGGCTGTCGCGACTTTCCAGGCAAGCCAGAACAGATACAAAGAGCCAACCACTTTGAGTAAATCGTAAAGCGCAGGGTAACGCTCAAATATAGCCCCAAAACCCAATAATACCGAAGCCAGCAGACTGGCAATGCCAATTAAAATACCAAAAATATGAGGCAGTGTTTTTTGATACCCGAATTGCGCACCCGATGCCAGTAACATAATATTGTTCGGCCCGGGTGTCACCGACATAACAAAAGCAAACAGCGAAATGGCGAATAACAAGGAGATATCCATATCAACCTCCTTTTTTTATAACATGGCGTAAACAAAGAGAAATAACGCTGAACAAAGTGTTTTTATTAAGTTCCTCCGCTATATCTTGCTTGGTTTTCCCGATATCCTTCAAAAGATGATCAGGTAAACAACGCAACCGTTGTCGTGTCTGATACTGGCTGCTTAAACGCCTTACTCTATTGCTAATATTCATAATAACTATCCACTAATAAGTCACTGAATCATCATTGTAAATGAAGCGCACAATCAATACAGATTCACAAAAATACATTTTGTAGATACAGATTGTTCAAATGAAAGGCTGTATGGTGTGTTTAATACCAATCTGTATGGCAAACCATAGAGATTTTTGGATAGTATGGAATAGCAGACAATACAGGGTAATTAAAATATGAAGCTATACGACAAGGTTGCCAATGTTTTACGTGAAAATATCCACGCAGGGTTATATGTAGCAGGTGATAAATTACCCTCCATTCGCCAGCTCATTGCCGAGCATCAGGTCAGCATTTCAACGGTGCAGCAAGCTTATCACCAGCTTGAGATGGAAGGATTAATTGAAGCACGCCCAAAATCTGGCTATTTTGTTGCCTATACCACCACGGTGCCTGTCTTGCCTGTCACATCTCGACCTGCGCAGCGACCTATTGAGGTATCACAATGGCAGGATGTATTAGAAGTACTGCTCGCTCAGCAAGACGCATCAACCGTGCAGCTGCAACATGCAATGCCTAACATGAGCATGCCAAGCTTAAATCCATTATTAAAAAAAATGTCTTCATTAATGCGCCACCAAGTCGCGCTCAGTTTGCCCTATGGCGATATCGCAGGTGCCCTGGTATTGCGTGAACAAATTGCTAAGTTAGCAAAAAATTCCGGCTGTGTATTACATCCTGATGATCTGGTGATCACCTCCGGCTGCCAGGAAGCATTATCCGTTTGTTTACGCTCGGTGACTCAGCCCGGTGATATTGTCGCCGTCGAATCACCCAGTTTTTATGGCTCAATGCAGGCTATCAAAACCGCTAATTTAAAAGCAATAGAGATCCCAACCAATGCAGAAAATGGATTAAGTTTAGAAGCATTGGAATTAGCACTTGAACAATGGCCCATTAAGGCCATTTTAGTGACACCTACTGCGAATAATCCGATGGGATACAGCATGCCTGAATCGAACAAAAAACGACTTTATCAATTAGCACAAAGCTTTGATATCAGCATTATTGAAGATGATATTTACGGTGACATCAGTTATCAATCACCGCGTCCTAAAACCATTAAATCATTTGATGAAGATGGCCGGGTGTTATTATGCAGCTCATTTTCTAAAACCGTTGCCCCCGGCATTCGTGTTGGCTGGATAGCACCGGGCCGTTATCGCGATAAAGTGACCCAGGTTAAATATGTCAGCAGCTCCATGTGCCCGACACTGCCGCAATTAGCAATAGCCGATTTTATTCAGTCAGGCGGATATAACCGTCATACCCGCAAAGTGCGTCTGCTGTATAAACAAGGCCGAGACCATCTTATAAAGTGTATTAAACAATACTTTCCAAAAGAGACAAGAATCAGTTTTCCGCAGGGAGGTTATGTTTTGTGGGTTGAGTTAAATAAGCAATACGATACTGTAAAATTAGCCTCTCAGTGCAAAGAGGGAGAAGTCAGCATTGCCCCCGGCACCTTGTTTTCTGCAACCGGAAAATACCGCCATTGCATGCGCCTTAACTTTAGTGAAAAAACAGAAGCCGAACGTGAGCACGGGATCCGCCAGCTTGCTTATTATATCACCAAACAAATTAATTATTAGCACTAATCCGAAAATC
>DATBNI010000286.1:0-1788 GCA_036554425.1 Psychromonas sp. | reverse complement strand
ATACTAAGTTTAAGGCGTATGTGGGCGGATTTGGTTGCGTCTCACCAGATACAAAAGTTTGGACCGAAAGCGGCCTTATTCGTATTTCTGAGATAACAAAGCCAACTCGCGTTTTAAGTTGGAATGACAAAAATCAAAAATACCAGCTTTCTTTAACAGGTGGCGCGTTCCCGAAAGGTAGGGCGAACCTTTACAGGGTGGTGACTAAGCAAGGGCAGTTTGACGCGAGCGGAGAGCATCAAGCACTTTTAAGTGGTGGTAGTTATTCGCCTGTTAAAAATTTATACGCAGGACAAAAATTAAGCTCATTGGGCTTAAAGAGTCATTCAGAAACCCCCGCTTTTTATTATGCAAAAAGGTTATTAAGCCATTACTCAATAGTAAATAAAAATTCAATGCGCGATTACGCCAATAAAGCGAGGACATACGGGCAACAATTTTTGGCAAAAAAAGAAACAAGCAGCGGATTTACTCATTTAGATAAATGTAATAAGCAATTATTTGGAGAACCTTTTTTAGATTCAGATGAGATATTATCGGTTTCAATAAAAAATAAATCAGAGCCTTACTATGATATGCAGGTGTTAGACACAAATAATTATATTTGTGAAAGCGGGCTAATTCACCACAACAGCGGCAAAACTTTCATTGGCTGCACTGATTTACTATTGTTTGCAGGGAAGCATCCAAAGGCACCACAAGCTTATTTTGGCTGCACATACCCAAGCATAAGAGATATATTTTATCCAACGCTAGAAGAGGCGGGGCACCTATTAGGCTTTAAGGTTGATATAAAGACAGGAAACAAAGAATGCCATTTGTACCGAAACGGTTTTTATTATGGAACCATAATTTGCCGGTCGATGGATAACCCAGGTTCAATAGTTGGCTTCAAGGTTGCGCGGGCGTTAGTTGATGAAATAGATACACTGAATAAAGACAAGGCTGCATTAGCATGGCGTAAAATAATAGCTCGCTTGCGCTTTACCATTCCAAACGTGGTAAACGGTGTCGGAGTAACTACAACGCCAGAGGGGTTTTTATTCGTATATGACAAATTCAAAAAAGAACCTACCGAATCATATTCAATGGTGCAGGCTTCAACATACGAGAACGCGAAATACTTGCCAGATGATTACATAAGCTCACTGCTTGAATCATACCCTGAGCAAATAGCGCAGGCTTACATTAACGGCGATTTTGTTAACTTAACCAGCGGGCGGGTTTATACTGGATACGATAGAATATTAAACGGCAGCGACCGAGTGTGGATACCTGGAGAACCTGTTTATATTGGTATGGATTTTAACGTGGGCCAGATGGCTGCAGTTGTTCACGTTAAAGAAAATGGAAATCCTATTGCAGTCGATGAAATAATGGGCGCACTAGATACACCGGCAATGATAGAATCAATTAAACAACGCTATCCAAATACAACTATCCGAATTTATCCTGATGCCTCAGGTGGAAGCCGTAAATCAGTTGATGCAAGCAAAACCGATTTGCTATTATTAGAGCGCGAAGGGTGGACAATATGCGCGGACAAAAAGAACCCGTTTGTAAAAGATCGCGTTATGGCTGTTAATCATGCTTTTTGCAATACGTCCGGTGATCGTGTATATAAAGTGAACACAGACAGGTGTCCGACTTATGCTGATTGTTTAGAGCAACAGATTTATAATGATAGCGGTGAACCTGACAAGAAAGGCGGAAAAGATCACGCCAACGATGCAGGCGGATACTTTATAGCGCAAGATTATCCCATTGATCGGCCAGTGGCCAATTACC
>DATBNI010000271.1:0-4670 GCA_036554425.1 Psychromonas sp. | reverse complement strand
GGGCAAAATGAGACTTCCCGCTACGGATCTATTACTGTCTCGTATAATTTTGAATAATAGCATTGCTTAATGCAGACAGACTGCGCCATAGAAACCTTGTGCGTTTTTCATCATAGTTTACGTACTCCCATAACCGCCTGCAATTTTATCTTGTGACCTTTTTATTCCCTTTTCAATGCCAGCTTTCGGGCGAATCTCCTGAAGGGCAAGGCGCTAAACGATATTTATCGTCTTGCTGATGCCTGCACCTTCAAGTGGTTTTGGTGTATAAATTATGCTCTTTAATATAGTCGATAACACTGTCCGGTGTTAAAAAATCAATACTGATGTCGTGATTTAACAGTTCGCGTATTTCAGTTGATGAAATAGCTAATTGGCTGGTGGCCTGAAAGTAAATTTTACCGAATTGAAGATTATGTAAATCATGTTTATCTGTCGTTTGGTGTTTTGTCACAAGGGCGCCGACTTGTTTGTTGAATTTGCTCTGCCAACCCGGGCGATGGCTAATGATTAAATGGCAGTAGGAAAGAATGTTTTTCCAATCAAACCAGGTATCAAAAGAGATTAACGAGTCCATTCCCATGATGAAGCAGACTGGGGTGTTGGGGTACTCAATTTTTAATTCTTTTAATGTATCAATGGTATAACTGGGTTTATGACGTTTTAATTCACGCTTGTCAATGGTCATTCTAATTTGCCGGCTGATTGCTAACTCCACCATTTCACTGCGTTGTTTGGCGCTGCCATGGCTGGCTGATTTGTGGGGCGCAATATGATTTGGCATAATAAAAAGCTGCCGCAGAGAAAGTGCTTCAGTGATTTCCAGTGCCGGACGCAAATGCCCGAAATGAATGGGATCAAAAGTGCCCCCTAAAAAACCGATGGCCTGCTGTTGAATATCCATGTTAATAACTGTCCTTTGAAATCAGAAAAAAGAGAATATAATCTCGTTAAGTTTTAACCAGTCAGAGTCTCTATTATTTACTTTAATAGAAACTTCTATTTCTGCACACTGAATAACCATTTTTTCAAGCTTGCTGGTATCTAGACGTGTTAATGCATCTCTTATTAACTGTTGTTTTGCCGGCCAAAGTTTTGGTTGCTGCTGGTTTAATAACTGCGTTAAAGGCTGCTGTTGGCTTTGATAGCTAAGTTTAAGGAGCTTTTGGATCTCACTGTTTAATGTCGCGCAGAGTAATAACAGCTCAGTCCCTTCGGCTTTTAGCTGCTTTAAAATACGCACAGCACGCACCTGATCTCCGTCCAATAAACTGTCAATCCATTGGAAAAGGCTAAAATGGTTGTGGGTAGTAATGCTTTGTTCAACTTGCTGCAGGGTTAAGTGTTGCTTGGGATATAACAGCGCCAGTTTTTCAAATTCTTGTTTAGCGGCTAATAAATTACCTTCAAAATGCAGACAAAGATAATCAATGATGTCTTTATCTGCGTGCAGATTTAAGGCTTTAAGACGCTGAAAAACCCACTGAGGAAAACGATGAGCTTGGGGCAGGTTGGTTGCAACATAGATCCCCTGTTGCTCTAAGGTTTTAAACCAGACACTGCTCATTTGCTGATTGTTGAGTTTTGGGCCCTGTAAAATCAATAGAGTATCCGGGTGCAACAGGGGCGTTATTTCCCGAATAAAAGCACAGTTTTCTTTATTGGTTTTAGTCAGGGTTAATAATATTATTTTTTTTTCAGAAAAAAGGGAAAGCGTTTGGAAGTGACCAAAAATAATATCACTGTCAAACTTACCATCAAGACTGAAGCTTAATTTTTCCAAATACCCTTGATTTTTGGCCGCCTTCTGAATTTGCTCCGTCGCTTCTAAACAAAGTAGCGCCTCATCACCGAAAATCAAACAGCAGCCGGGTATTTTTTGCTTAAGGTGTTGAGTCAATTGTTCAGGGTAAATACGCATCTTTTATCGCTTATTTTTTATTTTCTAGGCTGAGCATAGTGGCAATAATACTGTCGGCGGCAATCGCGCGCAATTCCCTGGTTAATATTTCCGCTTCGCGTGATTTTGCCAGAGCTTGTGAAGAATTTTCAATAAAGTCACGATAGAGGTTTACCGAAAAGTCTTGGGTTTGGTAACCGGGGGATTGAATTGAATAGTTTACATTATAACTTATCTCTTTTTCTGCATTCTGGGCGTTAACATAAAGAGAAATAATGCGTGATGATTGCCGTTCCGGGTAGACTTTTAATATGGCAACATCGGCCTCTGGCTGATTAATTATTTCAATGCCGGCACCCCGCAAACGGATTTTAATAAAACGGGCTAATTCACTATTGGTATTATTACTTTGCAGGTAAATTTTTGGGTACTTTTCAATAAGACCATTATTGTTCTTTAAATGAAAACCACAACCGCTAACAAATAAAGCAGATAAAAAGATCAAGGTAATTTTAGTGTAAAAAGAGGTGCGTACTGAGGACTGCATAATAAACCTTTTCTTAAGTGAAAATAGGGAGTGCCGGCGCAACAAATATCTTGTTCACACCGGCAATATATTACTAAGTTACTTTTAGTTAGAATCAAACATCTTTACCATTTAATGTTTCTATATATCAATGTGACACATGGAAGCAATATGGATTTATATGTTTGAAATATTATCCATATTACTTAGTTAGCCACTATATTCAATAACTTACCGGGAACAAAAATGATTTTACGAATGGTTTTTCCATCGGTAAATTTACTCACATTTTCATCTTCCAGGGCCATGGCCTGAACCGCTTCTTGTTGTGCGTCCGCAGCAACGGTCAATTTAGCACGTAATTTACCATTTACCTGCACTACGATAAGCTTGGAATCTTCAACCAATGCACTCTCATCGACCCTTGGCCAAGGTGCATTTAATATCTCTTCAGTTTGACCTAATACTTCAAATAATTCTGCGCAGATATGCGGCGTAATAGGTGCCAGTAATTTAGTAGTGGCAAGCAGTGCTTCCTGCAAAATTGCCCGATCCTGATCCGTTTCTGCCGCTGCTTTGGTTAATTTATTCATTAACTCCATCACCGAGGCAATCGCGGTGTTAAAGGTTTGACGGCGGCCGATATCGTCGGTCACTTTTGCAATTGTCTTATGCAGTTCGCGGCGCAGTGTTTTTTGCGCTTCCGTTTGTGATTGTCGATCTAAATCGGCCACTGGACCCAAGGCGACGTGGTCAAAAGCCACTTTCCATAAACGTTTTAAGAAACGCAGCGAACCTTCAAGGGCGGAGTCTGACCATTCTAGTGTTTGATCAGCAGGTGCGGCAAACATCATAAATAAACGCACACTGTCTGCGCCGTATTTATCGATCATAATCTGCGGGTCAATACCGTTGTTTTTAGATTTAGACATTTTGCTCATGCCGTCATAAATAACCCTTTGCCCGTCTTTCGTTATTGCTGAAATGACTTTGCCTTTTTCATCGGTTTGGGTGTCTACATCTGTCGGTGCAACCCAAACCTTGCCGCCTTTAGCATCTTCATAATAATAAGCGTCTGCTAATACCATGCCTTGCGTAAGCAGTTTTTTGTACGGTTCATCACAATTGACCAAACCAAAATCACGTAATAATTTATGGAAGAAGCGTGAGTATAGAAGGTGCAGTATTGCATGCTCAATACCGCCTATGTATTGATCAACCGGCAGCCAGTAATTCGCTTTCTCAGGATCTAACATCGCATCATCGCTTTGCGGAGAACAGTAACGTGCGTAGTACCAGCTTGATTCCATAAAGGTATCAAAAGTATCTGTTTCGTGTGTTGCCGGCTGGCCTTTATAGGTTGTTTTAGCCCAGTTAGGATCGGCTTTGATCGGAGATACAATGCCGTTCATCTGTACATCTTCAGGCAGAATGACAGGCAGTTCGTCTTCCGGGACAGGGACAACGGATCCGTCTTCCAGGTTGAGCATCGGAATGGGGGTGCCCCAGTAACGCTGACGGGAAACACCCCAGTCACGTAAACGGAAGTTCACTTGACGCTTGCCTTTGTTATCGGCGACTAGTTTTGCTTCTACGGCATCAAATGCAGCACTGAAGTCTAAACCATCAAATTCGCCGGAATCAAAACAAACACCTTTCTCTGTGTAAGCGGCAACAGAGACATCAACAGCCGTATTGGCAGGTTTAATCACCGCTTTAATTTCCAGACCGTATTTTTTAGCAAATTCATAATCACGCTGATCATGGGCCGGCACAGACATCACCGCGCCGGAGCCGTAACCCATCAGGACAAAGTTTGCCGTCCAGATGGGCACTTCTAAGCCGCTAACAGGGTGAATCGCCTTAAGGCCAGTATCAACACCTTCTTTGGCCATGGTCGCAATTTCAGCTTCTGCTAACTTTACGTTTTTACATTTTTCACAAAATGCAGCCAGTGTTGGATTGTTCTTAGCAGCGGCAAGCGCTAACGGGTGTTGTGCGGCAACCGCTACATAGGTGACACCCATGACGGTATCCGGACGTGTGGTGTAAACAGAGAAACTTTCCTCTTTTCCGCTTACTTGAAAGTCCATTTCGACACCTTCAGAGCGTCCAATCCAGTTACGCTGCATGGTACGTACCTGCTCTGGCCATTCATCAAGCTTATCTAAATCGTCTAATAATTCTTGAGCATAGGCGGTTATTTTAATAAACCACTGCGGGATTTCTTTTTGCTCAACTAAT
>DATBNI010000246.1:0-2976 GCA_036554425.1 Psychromonas sp. | reverse complement strand
TTCTCTAACAAAATCATAAGTTTTTGGATGCTCTGCGCCGGTATCCATGAATATAAAATCAACATTTTCATGCCCAAATGTATCAATCATAATCTTACATAAATAAGCGCTTGTTCTTCCGCCGCTAAAGCTAACTACTTTTTTCATTTTAACCTCTCCCATGTTTTTTAAGATATTCAAGAGCAATAAATACAGCTTCTACGATTGGACTTTCGCCGGTAATCCATCGGCCTACTGTTGAAATATCTTTTTTAAAAAAGGCCGCTGCTTCTTTTGTTCTGCCAAAGCACTCATCTTGAAGTGCCTTGTATCGCCCTGCTCGTTCAATTCTTGATTCTTTATTTTTCATTTAACACCTCTACCGTGCAGATTGTGTCATTATGCCAACCGCCATGAGCAACAATTAATATTTCCTTTATTTCAAATCCTTTTGTTTTTCCTATCCCTCCGCTATTCCATCCGAAAGTTATAACTGTTCCGCCAGTAGACGTAACCCTATGGATTTCTTTTTTTAAGTTGCCCCAAAAGCTAGACTGTGTTGTTTGCATGTTCACCGTCATATCAAGTGATTTGTAGCATTCAGAAACCTGCCTATGTGAGTATGGTGGATCGAATAAAACAAGGTCCATAGAGTTGTCATTAAATTGTTTTAAAAAGTCTATCGCGTCCATGCAGTAATCAGTTTCATATTGAGGATCTAAATCATTACAAAACTTTGCTATTCTATTTTTGTTAGCAAATGGATCGCATGAACTTACTGCACCTTTTGCGTATCTGTTTACAAGCTCGTTAATTGGCTTTATAGAAAAGGTATTCTTATTTGGCATTGCCCATGATCTATTTATAATCATAACGCTTTCCTTATTGCGCTTCGGGCTTATCCCTTAGCTGATAACCTTACTTTATATGCATAATGCACACAAAGCAAGGGAAGATTGATATTTATTTTTTACGCCACTCACTGCGCTGGTCATTAGCAACTAATGCGCCTCTTTTCTTGTCAATCTCAATGCATTTCTGTATTAGCGTTTCTCTATCGACAATAAGCCACCATAAGCGCGGGTAGTCGTTATTAAACTTAATTAGCTTGCACTTGCTTAGATATTTCAATCGACTGTCTAGCGCGCTCCTAGATGCGTTTAAATTGATGCTGTTAAATAGCTCCGTTGTTGTGAAGTAACCTTGCGGAATTAACTTTGCTAAATCTTCGCTTGATGTAACTTTGGGTGTCATATTGCCTCCTGTTCTGAATAAGCATAGCTGCTAGTTTAAAATGATTTAACTTTGCTTTTCGGCTTGCCTGCTTCAAAGTCAAAAGGCTCATTATTAATTAGATTCCCGTTCACCATATTCATATACCCTGTACCAACTCCGCCATGACGATTTAAACGTACAATTGCCTCTGTGTATCCTTTCATATGCTTTGGCACTGATTCATCGTATACGGCCTCTCTGTATAATCCTATCCAGTAATCAGCATCCTGCTCGATTTGACCACTATCCCTAGAATCAGACGGCATTGGCCGCTTGTCAGATCTATCTTCAAGTTTACGGTTTAGTTGAGTAAGCAGAAGAACAACACAATCAAGTTCTTTAGCTAAAAATTTAAGCTCTTTAGTTATGTCACCAAATGCTAAATCATTTCGGTCTGCTTTTCCTGGTGTCATTAGTGTTAGGTAATCCACGGCCACCATGCTGATCGGACCACTTCGCGCAAGCTTCCTGCATTCTCGTTTAATATGCTGCATTGTTACGCCAGTAGAGTCATCCAAAAACATTTTAGACTTATTAAATCTACCTATCGCCTCACTTGTTTTCTGGTAACTGTAATCTGTCATATCAGCTTCATAGTAAACATCTGAGTTTAATTTAGTTTCAGAAGATAAAAAACGCTCATACATTTGGAAGTTTGGCATCTCAAGCGAGAAGATAGCGACAGTTTTATCTAAGTCCATTGCTATGTGAGTCGCAAGCTTGCCTAGAAATGCAGTCTTGCCCATCTTTGGCCGCGCACCAGCGACACACAGAGAGCCTTTGCGTAGTAACTTAACGCCTAGCACTCCATCAATTGATTCAATGCCAGTGGATAGTCCTTGATGCTTTTCTGGATCAGCTCTGCGCTCTTCCAAATCAGCCAGCCATTCACGGCCAATATCTTTAATGTGAGTTAATCCATTTTCACGGCCAGAATTAGATCTCTTATTTAAACCCTCTATAACACTCTCTAGCGCGCCTAATTTCTGATATATAGAATCGCCATCTGGATCGTTAAACTCTGCCAATACCGCTTGCAATTTTGCGTTGACAGTAACTCTGATGCTGTTTTGTCGAACTATGTCAGCGTAAGCGGTAATATTTGCCGCAGATGGGCAGGCTTGATATATATCAGATAAATATGCAATTCCGCCAACTCGCTCGGCAGCTCCATTTCTTTTGATCGCATTATCGAGCATGATCAAATCACAAGATGAACCGTGATTAGCCAGTTCAACAATAGATGAAAATATAGCTTTGTGACGTCCGTCTTGAAATGATGCAGGCTTAACCATGCCTAAAACTTTCTGTGCGATATCTGAATTCATATCGCTAAGTTTCATCAGCCCGCCTAAAACCGATTGCTCTGCTTCAAAATAATTATTCATTGATTTTCTTCCTTAGCTTTTAAATATGTATCTTCTTTCATAAAATATTCAAACGAACAAGGTTTGTAATTAACACCATCTTTACCTGTCCTATGCTCAAATGACCAATCCCATGTTTTATTAGAATGCATGTAATTAAGATAAGATTCAAACTTGCTCAAATCAAACTCGGCGAACTTAAATAAATTACGTATTAACCTTTTTCTTTTTTCATTAAACTTTTCTACCTTTGGGCTTCTAACCATCACTCGATTAAAAATCTCTTTCACTGAATCGTAGTCGATGGAATCGGCTTTACTAATCTTCTTTTCATTCTTTACATTCTTGTTAGTGG
>DATBNI010000234.1:0-6606 GCA_036554425.1 Psychromonas sp. | reverse complement strand
TTCTCTAATATGAATTTACTCGCATGGATTGACTCATTATGGCCTGCTTTTGTTTGGCAATGCTTATTATATGAGCAGATCAGGCTCTTTATCTTGCCAAAAAAAATAGCCCTAACCGGGTTGAAAAAGCAAGATAGGCTTAGTTCTGCCCCTCTGCATTTAAGTTGAAAATATTGCTGCAAACATAACATTTTCGCTACGCCATCGCTGCTGGCTAATATTACTCAGTAAAGCCCAGTTTGTGGCAAAGCCCAATTCCAAGTAAGGCCAATTTGGGTTGGATTTGGCCGACGATAAACATGATATTTGCGTGCAAGACCGGGTTAGAGGGAAGCGTGAATTTGCCGTCACTGAATATCATCCAAATGAAAAAGAGTCGCGGGAAAAAGACTGTATGTGCATTTCGGCGGTCAAATTGGCATTGCTGTTGAACTATCTAAGAAACCAATAGTCCAAACTTTTCAATGTACTACGTGTTGCGCATTTATTTTGGCCCTTTGCGGGCGGAATCAAATAAGCCACCGACTCTGGTGGATGTCAGTTGACTTTCATAATTGGATCTTTATTATTTATTCGGATCAATATGATCTTGGGTAATAGGCTAGTATATCTTGTTTTTTTTACACGTAGAGTTTTTAACTCTGCTTCATGTTAGACTCGATTTTATTTTCAATAACTAAAAAGGTGGTATCAGAATGGCTGTTTCTCTACAAAAAGGCGGAAATGTTTCACTGGAAAAAGTTGCTCCAGGTATGTCTAAATGTTTACTCGGTTTAGGTTGGGACTCAAGAAGTACTGATGGAACTGATTTTGACTTAGACGCATCTGGTTTTATGGTTAATGCAGAAGGTAAAGTTCTTTCCGACAAAGGTTTTATTTTTTACGGTAATTTACGTTCTGAATGTGGTTCTGTTGAGCACACTGGTGATAACTTAACAGGTGAAGGGGAGGGCGATGACGAAGCTATTAAAATTGATTTAAGCAAAGTCCCTGCTGATGTTATGAGAGTTGTTATTGGTGTGACTATCCACGAAGCTGAATCACGTAAACAAAATTTTGGTCAAGTTTCTAATGCTTTCATTCGCGTTGTTAATGAAGAAAACAATGAAGAAGTTGCTCGCTACGATTTATCTGAAGACTATTCTACTGAAACTGCATTACTTTTTGGTGAATTGTACCGCCACAATGGTGCGTGGAAGTTTAAAGCAGTTGGTCAAGGTTTTTCTGGCGGCTTAAAAGCGATGGCGCAACAATTTAATGTTAATGTTTAATTTTAAATAATATTTAGTCGAACAATATTTATTCGGGGGGAGCATGAGCTCCGCCTTTTTTGCATGTTTAGATTAAGGAAATATCGATGGCAATTTCGTTACAGAAGGGGCAAAAAATTAGCCTTGAAAAAAGCAATGGTTCGAATTTGGAACAAATTTGTGTTGGTGTCAACTGGGGCGCGCTGGAAAAGAAAGGGTTATTTGGCGGTATAAAAAAAGTTGCCGTTGATCTGGATGCAAGTTGTATTGTTTTTGATGCTAATAATGAAGTAATAGACACAGTCTACTTTGGGAAATTGGAAACACAAGGTATCAAACACTCCGGTGATGACCGAACAGGTGATCTTGATGGCGATGATGGCCTGGATAATGAAATAATCACTCTAAATTTAAAAGGGTTAAACAATAAAGCCCATCAAATAGCGTTTGTTTTAAACTCCTACAGCGGTCATGATTTTAAAACTATTCCTTTTGCTTCTATCCGTCTATATGAAGGCACGCCAACTCGTGTAAACAATGTATATGCAACTTATGATGTTACTAATGACCCGCAATTTTCAGGCGCTCTTTCGATGGTATTAGGTAAATTCTATTTACATAACACCAATTGGAAATTTTCTGCTCTTGGTGAGCCGACTAAAGACAGTAAATTACCTGGCATGATAGAGACGGTTAAAAGACATTACTTATAATTATTTTTGAATATTAGCCGATCTTAATATCAACGATCTAACCTGATACTGTTTGTTGTGATCAGTAATTTATCTAGTGTTTTCTTTAAATTAAATTATACTAAACCATTTTAGGACATAAAATGGCATTTCATTTAAAAAGAGACGGTAACGTCTCTTTATAAAAAAGCAGCTTCCTCTATATAGAATTGATTGGTTTGGGCTGGGATGCAAGTTCAAGAATGAGTCATTATTTTGCTCTAGACGCATCTGCAGTTATGCTTAATTCCGAGAATAAAATCAGTTCTGATTCTCATTTATTTTTATGGTCAATTGTAATCTCCATGCCGTTCTATTGAACACTCTGGGCGAGGGTGACGCCGCAGACCGACAAGCAGTTCGTTATGATTTCCCACTGGATTCGTCAACAGATACTGCATTAATTTTTGGTGAATTATAGCGCCATAAAGGAGAACAGAAATTTAAAAAAATTGGCTAAGATTGTTCAGGTGGACTGCATGCAATGACAGTCAACTATGGAATTAAAATCATATGACATTTTTTCATGTTATATAAAACGTACAGAATATAATTAGAGAGTTGAAATGAACACAATGTTAAACGTATGGCCCTTTTTATTAATTATTTTTTCATGTTATTTATTAAAATACGCATGTGATACTTTTGAGCAAGCCGCATCTTATTTGGGGAGGAACTTCCCACCAGGCGTGAAAGGTGCGACTGTCAATGCAGTCGGATCAAGTATGCCTGAAATGTGCGTAGTGATTGCATGTTTGTTTTGGTTTGGCGACCCATCATTAGTGATGGTTGCATTAGGCGTTACAGCAGGATCTGCCATATTTAACGGCTGTGTGATACCGGCGCTTTCTATTATTATGGCAAAAGATGAGGACGGCGGAAGCGTTAAATCTATTAAATTAACCAAACGAGTGTTAATTAGAGACGTATTTTGGGTGTTAACGGCAGAAATTGCGTTGATCATCTTTCTCGGTTTTAATCACTTTACACTGTGGATGGCTGTCGTCTTAAACGTCATATATTTATTTTACGCCGTTCACTTATATATTGATTCAAAACGTGATCAGGAAGAAGATGACGAATATGAGTATGAAGAGATTGATGATCGCGGTGTGTTTTTAAATTTAATTACATTTAACTTCAATACATTAGTTTTCTCAAATAGACCCTTTACACTGGTGTCGGCGCTTGTTGTTATAACTTTAGCGATTGCTGTTATTTCTGGCTCTTCGCATCTGTTAGTTGAAGGTGTGTTAGGCAGTGCATCCGTGCTCGGTGTCCCTGAGTTTTTTGCCGGATTAATATTTGGATCTGCGGCATCTTCTGTTCCGGATTTAATGTTGTCAGTCAAAGACGCTCAAAAAGGGGAATATGAAGATGCTGTTGCTAATCCGCTAGCATCAAATACTTTTGATACTACTATCGCTTTTGCATTACCTCTGCTGGCCTGGTTCCTCATTAATGGTGTTGATTCATTACCTTTGGTTCAAGATGACAGTTTAACCTTGTTACGTTGGTCTATTGTCGGTATTACAGGAGGCGTCGCAGCAAGCTTGATTTTCAACCATAAGAAAGTCACTCGAAATGTTGCTTACTTCCTGTTAGCCATGTTTTTTGTCTGGGCTGGCGTTATGTATGCATTGATAGGCTAAATTAATCGAATAATTACGCTCAATATTGGAGCTCCAACATTCATCTTTTTTGTGGTTATAATCACTTTCAAGCATGATTGATGGAGCTTTATTCTTATTAACCGTTACTCAAAATGAGTGCGACTGGTTTATTTAAAAAATTAAATTAAGTAAATACACTATGAATTACAATTTTGAAACGCAAGCGGGGCTTATTTCGCTTGAAGTACTAAAGACAAAAAAACCAGTCGAAGAATTATTAACTTTCGCTTGCAGGCAAAATCCTAAGCGAAGTTTTATGCTGGTCAGCAAAGTGCTTGGTCGTTATATTCCCACTAAACCTAATGTGATGAGAGAGGTTTATGATTCATTATCAGGGTCTCTGGGGGATGATAAATTAACTTATGTTGTAAGTTTAGCGGAAGCCGCGACGGGACTCGGGGCGGGGGTTGCAGACAGTTTAGCGAAATTTCAACAAGAAAATGTCTATTTTCAGCATACCACTCGTCATAAATTGAATCGACCTTTGTGGTTCTCTGTTGATGAAGCACATAGCCATGCGGTCGACCATATGTTCTATGCACCTAAAAAAGCGTTACTTGAAGGCATCACTCAAAGTAAACGTTTAGTGATTGTGGATGATGAAATAACCACGGGTCGTACTATTAAATTACTTATTACTAAATTATTAAAATATTTATTGAATATCGAAGAAATTGTGATTATTTCATTAGTTAATTTAGTCGATAGAAAACAGAGTTTATCCATAAAGGATTTCAATATCCCTATTCGTTATGTGTCATTAATGGAAGCTCAAATATCAATGGTGAAAAAAGAAAATTTTAAGCCCGAATTACCGGAAAACGCGGATACAGGGTTATGTGAATCTCTCTCATCTGATGAACTGGGGCGCTGCGCTATGTTAATGCCATATTCAGGTCATTTTCCAAGTATTACTTCATCAACAGAGATGACTATTATCGCTAATGGTGAGCATCAATATATTCCCTTCCTGATTGCTGAAAAACATGAACAAGCAGGTTGTGATGTGCTATATCAATCCATTAATCGCTCTCCTCTGCTCCTGGGGGAATCTATTGAGAAGAAAATATCTTTTTCTTTTGACAGCAGTAATGTCGAACATTATCTTTATAATTTTGAAGAAGGTAATAGAGACGTTTACGTATTGCTAGAAAATGAAAGCGCAAGAGATACGCATCAGTTTGCAAGTAAATACCCCTTAACAAAATATGGGGTCTCTTAAATGACAGAGTCATCACGCGTATTTGTATTTACTGATTTAGATGATAGTTTGTTTAGCAGTAAGAGAAAACATACAAAAACGTCTGGTAGCCAGATAGCCTCTATCAACAAACGGGGTGAAATAGAATCTTATGCAACACTGCAACAACAAAAATTAGTGCAGATGTTAGCGGCTTTGAACGCCTCATTTATTGCGGTAACCGGACGCAGAACTAGCTCATATGAGCATTGTATTATTGATCAAGTGAGCAACAGTGACTATGCCATTGTTTCTCATGGTGCGCTGATATTGGGTGAACAATCTGCACTGTTGCCTTGCTGGATTAAGTATTTAAATAACACTTATGATATGAAATATTGGCAGGAAAAACTGACTCAGACGCATTGCCAACTAATAAAATATTTTAGCGCTATAAATTGTGAAGCCCGGGTTCGTTTGATTGTCGATCATGATATTTGCACCTATATTTGCATAAAAATCCCTGTTTATTATCATCAGAAAACCTTGTTAGCTAAGATTAATGTATATCTTAAGCAACTCGATTTCAGCATTCATGGCAATGCAGGTAATTTCGCCGTTTTACCCCCCTATGCGAATAAAGAATTAGCGGTTAACTACTTGATCAAAAAGCTAAATATGTCTGATAATGATGTGATTTTCGGGATCGGTGATAGTCTGTCTGATCTTCCCTTTATTCGAAATTTAGACTTTGCTATCTTCCCTAAATCCAGCCAAATAATGAAAGCTATATCCCATGTTGAATAATGCACACTCTGATAAAACCCCTTTGTTGGGCAGCTATTGCGCAGAAGATTGTTTGTTTCTGTTAAAAAATATCAAACCTAAATTCTATACTATTGAAGATAAGGAAAGGTTAATTCAAACCGGCGTAATGCATTATTCTGAAATGGTGAATCAAGAAAGCGCACCCTCGCAGCAATATGCTGAGCTGTTTGTAAATCTGACTGGGCAATACAAAAAACGTCTGGCTGTTGAAGTCTTACAATTAGCAAAAAAGATTGTTGAAAATCGTCACGAAGATATCTGCATTATTTCTTTGGTACGGGCTGGCACACCCATTGGCGTGTTATTAAATCGCGCGATCAATGAATATGCAAAGGTCAATTCACTGCATTATTCAATCAGTATTATTCGCGATAAAGGCATTGATGAGAACGCCCTGGATTACCTGATTTTTGATCAAAAAATAAAGCCTGAAAGCATTGTTTTTGTGGACGGTTGGACCGCAAAAGGGGTGATCACTGGAGAATTAAAAAAAGCTATCCAGCATTACAATGTACGTCGTAAGCTCAATTTATCTGAACAATTATTTGTTATTTCAGATATCGGAGGAACAGCAGATTTTTCAGCAACTTATGATGACTATGCTATACCAAGTGCACTAATGAATTCGACGGTGAGTGGTTTAATCAGCCGCTCAATATTGAATGAGCAAATAAACGCGGATGATTTTCATGGCTGCATTTCATATTCTCACTTAGAAAATCACGATCGTTCAAACTGGTTTGTTGATCAGGTTGCAGATTGTTTTAAGTTAAGCGATTTTCAAAACCCATTACAAAATGAATTACTTTCTGCAAAAAAACGGCAGTCGATGACGCGCATCTTTTTGAAAGAAACGATGGCCCAGCATCATGTTTCTAATAAAAATCGGATCAAGCCCGGTATTGCAGAAGCGACAAGAGTCATGCTGCGAAGAGTGCCTGATA
>DATBNI010000199.1:0-1526 GCA_036554425.1 Psychromonas sp. | reverse complement strand
ACATATACCTTGGGCTATTGGGAGTAAGAATTTAGGCACTTAACTTCCCAGTGGTAAACAAATGCTTTGCGCTTTCATTTGAAAAATTCTTTAACTAAACGATTAAAGGTCTTAGGTTTCTCAGCATGTAACCAATGACCTGTTTCTTTAATCATTTTGGCTTTGGCGTTAGGGAAGTATTGTAAAATATCTGCCTGATATTCAGGCAGGATATAATCAGAATCTGCGCCTTTTATAAACAGCACTTCTTTATTAAAGACAGCATCAAATTTAGGCCAGTCTCTAATCGCTGCATAGTTCGCGCTAAGTGCCGGTAAATTAAACTGCAGATGAAAATACTCCCCGCGCTTTATTAATGACTTAAGTAAAAACTGACGAATTTCAGGTGTTTTAATACAGGCACTTAAGGTTAAATCGGCTGCTTTTCTGGTTTTTATGGGCTCATTAACAAGGGTATTTAAGCCTATAAAAACATCATTATGTTTATCAGGGTAGGCTACCGGGGCAATGTCCGCGACGACTATTTTATTTACACGCTGCGGATTTAATAAAGCGCAGGCCATCGCCACTTTTCCGCCCATTGAATGACCCACAATAGAAAAACATTCAATATTAAGATGATCTGCTAATGTAAATATATCATTAGCCATTTCCTGATAAGTCATCGAGTTATCATGCGGGCTGTTACCGTGGTTTCTCAGATCAACAGAAATAGTGTGATGTATCTCGTGTAATTCACTCGCCAAACCAGAGAGGTTTGATAAACTGCCAAATAATCCGTGTATGATAAAAATATTTTCAGATGGCTGTTTTGATTCAGATAAAGTCGGTTTTTTATGTCGGTAATTAAGGTTCATCGGATTCTGTCTTAAAGCGAAATATACGGACAAACATTATTACATATGAAAAATGAGAATGTTTGCAGATCATCTATAAATGATAAAAATTCTGCATTATGAACTATCCAGATACTTAAAATGTGCAAACACTTGGCTTTTTGAGCAGACAAGAAATAGATCAATAAATAATGTTTTTTTTAGTTTAATATAATTTTAATATTAGCGGTTATTTATTAGGAAAGTTTTTAGCAAATAGTGCTTCTAATCTAAAGCTTGTCCTTAGTGATTTTTTTGATCAAGTTTTTTTAATTTTCAGATTGAAATAAAATAGAATAGAATAAAGTAAAATAATTAATGAAGTGATGAATATCGAATGGTGAAAGAATGAAAAATATAGAGATAGAAGATGACCTTTATAAATATATTTTGGCTAATATAGAAGCCTTTGGAGAAACACCCTCGCAGATTCTGCGCAGATTGTTATCTTTACCCGCTGCATCTTCAGGCAATTTGAGCTCAATCACCTCATCCGTCACGTCAACATCTCCCCGTCCGGAAGCCGTTCATTATGAGTCCTCTCTTTTTGAGACGGTCGCGCCTGGTGATAATAATAGTGCGGACATTTCATTGCCAGAGCCCCTTGCTCACGGTGTTAATGCTTTATTTGATAGCGAGGTCTTTAAAACA
>DATBNI010000155.1:0-4218 GCA_036554425.1 Psychromonas sp. | reverse complement strand
ACAGGATGATGCGCAGGCGGCGTCCAGAGAAAATACGCTGCCGCCAAGGCCCGCCGCCTTGGACAGTAATGCCGAAGGGAAACCTGCAATCAGTGCATTGTCCGGGTTAACGCTCTGCGCAGCGCTGAAATTGGTTAACTGAAAACTCGCGCAGCTTAACTGTTTTAAGGCGTCTTCAACCACATGCCCATAAAGCGGCAGAAAAAGGTGATTGGATGTTTTGGTCGGAAAAGATAAATTGCCTAAAATCAAACCACAATTGTGTAATTTGTCACTGCCCCAATAACCTGCATCGCTTAACGCCTGCTGGGTGACGTATAATCCCCATTTATTAAGATCGTCTAACTGATTAAGATAGGCTCTGTCCAATCCCTGCGGGACAAAGGGGCCGGGATCAAATTCAAAATCACGGATATAACCGCCGTACATGCAGTAAAACTTATCAGTCTCGCCTTTTCTGCCGTAATATTTTTCCGGTTCTACGCCCATCTCCCGCTTGGTTATCTGACTGCGGTTATCCTGTTTGTTTAATAACTGCTGCCAGAAGGCTTCAGGTGTGTCTGAGCCGGGAAATAGGTTTGCTATGCCAACTACTGCAATATCTTCCATAAATTATCTCTTTATTTAACTGCCAACAGAGGTTGGATAATAGAACCGTGGAAAAAGCTGTTTAAATTAATATCAACCCCAACACTGAGAAGCTTTGCCGCTATACGTGCGTAACTTTGTTGATCTGCGCGGCCTTTGGCATTGATCGGCACGCTGATATGTTTAGCATGCGTTTTTAAAATCTTATGGGTCCAGCCGGATAATGAAGATCCGGCGCCCATTTCAATAAACACCTCAGCCCCCTGCTTAGACAAAGTCTTAATCAGACGCGGAAAATCAACCGGGTCACAGAGACACCTGGCTATGCTGAACGCAATAGCTTTGCTGTGCTGCGGGATGGGCAGGTAACAGGAGCTGGAGTACATTTTAGTATTAATCCGCTCGCTCACCTCCATGCTGTATAAATCCAGCATCGCCGGATATTCAGCATGGGCCGGTTCGCTGTGAATCGCATTATTCATATTAAGCGCCATAACGCGCTGGCCCAGACGATTGATCACCTGTAAACAATCCGGCGGATAACCGCCTATGGTTAAGCTGTCGGGCGTATTAATAAGGGTAACATAAACGCGTTCACCCTTTTGAATGGCCTTGCGCGCCTGATCTAAACTTCCTCTGATGCTGTAGGTTTCCCAGATTGGCTCAACAGCGTCGTCGGGCAGATTCCACATCTCGCGTGCTGCGCGTAACTCCCCCGACAGTCTGTGATTAAAGGTGTTCGAGCCCGCTAAGCGCGCACTCATTAAACCGGGTTTCTGCCAGCATCCTAATCCGGCATACATACTGATTTCCCCCATGCTGTAACCCGCCGAAAAATCCGCCTTAATATTAAATACCTGTGCAAATATTTTGCTGAAAACACAGGCAAAACCGACACCGCATTCAGCGATATCAGCCAGACTGCTGCGCAGGGTAAGATCTAAGCGTTTCAGTTCAGTGAAATCCAGACAGGTCAGGGAACGCGGATAGATTAACGACTCTTTTAAAGAGGCGCCGATATTGTCGGCTAAGGCAAGCAGACTCGGGTAAATTTCAGGAAACAAATGAAACAGATCCCGCCCCAGGCCGACATAGGTTGCACCTATCCCGGGGTATAAAAAGGCGACATTGTTCCTGGTCGCAAAGGGGGCTGCGCTAAAATAGCTGCCTTTAGGGGTTTTCCAGTCGCTGTTGCTGGCAAAGGCCTTGTTAATACCGGCTAATGCCAGGGCTACCTCTTTGCTTAACTGCTCGGGCGACTCTGCCAAGAGCACCATTTTAAAGGTTTTGTCCGGCTGCGCTGTAAATGCCTTAAAACATTGTTCGGCTAAGGTTTTAAATTTGACGCAGTGCAGATCTTTTGCCAAGCGCTGCAGCTGTTTTAACAGCCCGGCTTGATGGTTGTCCGCCAGCACAAATAAGGTTAAATCTGAACAGGCATTAAAACCGTTGCTGCGGGCTAATTGGTCATCATTTTCCTGCAGGATAATATGCGCATAATGATTTTCCGATAAACAGCTGTATGCCGCATATCTGGGGCTGCCATCGGCATCAGGGAATGCCGGGCTCGCCTGATTAAAAACATAAAAAGGCGATTCAGACCAGGCCTGCAGTTTATCAAATGAGGGACGGGTCCAGTCTTTAATCCCGGCTCTATAACGCTGCTGCAGCACAAAAACACTGTTTAATAAACCCAGCAGCTGCGACACACAGCCGTTTTCGCCCAGAACACTTTTGCTGCAGCTGATGGCTGTGGTTAATTTTTGTCCCTGGCTATAAGCGCTCAATAATGCCTCTGCCTCTAAGGCGCAGAGCGCAGGATCTGCCAGTGCCGACACTTCCACGCTTCTGATCAACTCTGCGCTTAACTGCCCGGCGCGCAGAGAGCTCACTATAACCTCACCCATTTGCCCTTGGCTATTACCACTAAAAGCGGTGCTGTGCAGAGTTGCGTAACTGTAACAGCCGTGATCTGCCGCAAAATCATCGCCGGATAATAATAAACTGACCACACCCTTATGCTCGCCGTAACCGCTAAAATCATCGCCAAAACTGATACCGGCTTTATTCTGTTTTATACTCGCATCAGCAATAGTGCTTGCGGCAATAATTAAGACTGCAATATTAAATTCAGCAATCAGCTCTCCACTTTGTTCAAGCGCCGCACCGAGATTATCAACTTTAATGCAGCTAAAGTATCCCTGCTCAGCAGCTGCAAAAGTTTCCCCCCCCTCGCAGAGAACAATAACAGCCAGCTCTTCTGCGCTGAGTTTGTTAGCCGCTACAACACGTGCGCCTGAAGCTGCGCAAAGCGTTGAATAATCAGCAAACAGTGAATCAAGGGGCTGACCATCAACCCGAACAGCTTTGTGCTGATCACCTTTGTACAAGGCTGACTCGACATAATCTATATTATCCAAGCCTGCAAACTGCGCATCTATTCCGATCACAGCAAGCTTGCTGTTAATACAGATAGGCATTTATTGCTGCTGTCTTTGAAATAAATTATTTAAACTGGCGCTGGTGGTCACTTCAGCGCCTGAGATCTCCGCCAGAATCTGTTTATTTCTATCTATAAGTTTGATATCGGCAACCACTTTATTTGCCTGCTGTTCACGCACACAAAGCTGCAGATAAAAAGCCTGGTCGGCCTTAACTTCGCCGTAGACTGTCCAGGATAATGTACTGCCGGGTAAACTGGCCAAACCTAACTCTTTACGAGCCCAAATTAATAACGCCTGGTAGACTAAATCATTGGCAAAAATGTTATTGACCTGCAGATCAAATTCACCCTGCTTATTTTTTACGGATCGAGGAATTAAACAACTTAACAATAACCCCTGGGCATCGCATTGCAGCAAGGACTGTACCCCCTGCAAACTGCTGCCGTGAAATAGAGTGCCGTCTTTATAAAGTGCAGCGGCATTGAGCTGTTTGCCCAGGACTAAATTAGGAAGCTCCGCATTGTAAAGCGGCGCGACTTGATTTTCTTTGGCTAATAATAAAGTGGCCGCATAATGAAAGATCGGACTGCCATCGGTTTTTTCACTGGATATTTTAACATTTACCCTTAATGTCGCGCTTTTTTTATCAAGCAGATTAAGATCTATCATATAATCGCTGGCCTGGTTACCATCAAAGACAATACCTTTGAACAGTTGATAATTTTCCAAGCCCAGGTAAACAAAGTCCGGATAGCCAGCAGCAACGGCTTCCACCATCCAGGCAATGGCGCAGACGGTCGGAAGTACCTGATTTTCACCTATCCGGTGATCCGCCAAAAAGGGATGATTTTCCGCTAAAAAGCTTTTTGATATTCGGCTCACTGATGGTATTTTTAGACTCGTATCTGTTTCTTCGTTTTCCGCTGCGGCAAGCGCTTCGCCGCTCATATCGTTACCGACCAAAATTTGCGGGCAACGGTTTGTATCGGCAGCCAGTTCATTGAGTAACAATTCTGCGCCGGCAGCCAGGGGAATAATGTAGACACCGCGATCATTAAACATACGTTTCAGTTCAGGCGTTACCATGCCACCATCCCAGGGTCCCCAGTTAAAACTCAGTACTTGCGCGGCCGGGTGCAGGGCTTTAAAACGATAAGCCGTTTTGTTTAAAATATCATTGGCAATA
>DATBNI010000151.1:0-1905 GCA_036554425.1 Psychromonas sp. | reverse complement strand
TATTATTTACTTCACTTAACCGCAGCTTAGGGGAAGGTTTAGGTAAGTTGTTATCAAATCAAATATTAACCGGGCGTTACATCGAACAGCAAATATTATTAACCCAAGCAGAATTACGTTTGTTGCAGGCGCAGGTTAATCCGCATTTTTTATTTAATGCCTTAAATACGATCAGTGCGGTAATTAGAAAAGATCCTAATCAAGCGCGTGATCTTATTCAGCATTTATCGCAATTTTTCCGTCGTAATCTCAAAAACAATATAGAAAGAGTGACCATTAAAGAAGAATTAGCACATATTACTTCCTACCTTGAAGTGGAACTTGCGCGTTTTTCCGATAGATTAGAAATTGATTTTTTAGTCGATCCATCGGTATTAAATGTTTACGTGCCTACCTTTACTCTGCAGCCTCTGGTTGAAAATGCGATTAAACACGGGACGTCGACGCTCTTAGAAAATGGCAAAATAAGCATTACAGGCGCTTTGATTGAGCTTGATAATAAACCCCATGTAAAACTTCAAGTGATTGATAATGCAGGCACTTATTTAAAAGGGGAGACGCAATCCGGGTTAGGGTTACAGATTGTGGATAAACGCCTGAAAAATACCTTCGGTGAAGGTTTTGGTTTGCAAATGAGTTGTAAGAAGGGGGAATCAACCTCTGCCGAGATTGTTTTCCCCTTAGTCACTAATCCTATTAATAGAGAGTCTTAATGTTTAAAGCTATTGTGATAGATGATGAATTATATGCACGCGAAGAGCTGATTGAATTGTTAAATGAAACCGGGGAAGTGGAGGTTATCGGCAGTTGTCCGAATGCGATCGAGGGGCTGAAAAAAATCCATGCGTTAAAACCCGATGTTATTTTTTTAGATATTCAGATGCCGCAAATCACCGGTTTAGAAATGCTCAGCATGCTGGATCCAAAGACAATGCCGCAGGTTGTTTTTGTGACTGCCTATGATGAATATGCACTGCAGGCGTTTGACGACAATGCCATTGATTACCTCTTAAAGCCTGTCGCGGCGGAGCGTTTAGCGAAGACCCTAAAACGTCTGCAGGTATCTGCAGTATCCCAGGATTACAGTGCAATAACCAAGCAGCATTTAGAATTAGTCCCCTGTGCGGGTTATAACAGGATTATATTAATTAAACCGCAGGACATTGAGGTGGCTTATTCCGATCACTGCGGGGTACATGTTATTAGTCGTGATACCGCGGCGCGGGACAATCAAATCATCTGTTCGTTGAGTTTAAAAGTGTTAGAGGAAAAGACCGTTTTGATCCGCTGCCATCGACAATATTTAATCAATCCAACGGCTATTCGTGAGATAAAATTATTAGATAATTCTCTGGCAGAAATTATAACCAGTAATGGTTCGGTGGCACCCGTCAGCCGCCGTTATTTAAAAGCATTAAAGGACCGTTTTTCGCTTTCATAGTGTGTCTCTGCCTACTTTTTATCTATCTTTATAATAAGGCCAGAACCGTTAAATTTGATTATCGACCGCTTAAATCAGTATACGACCACTGAGACTATTAGTTACTGAATCTATTCTTAATCAGCGTAATGTGCCGGCATAACAGTTGGCTTTGAATAGTGCCAGACACAGAACGATGTTTAGTTATTATGAATATTATTGCTGGAAATAAATATCTTCCTTTGATGATTTTTGATCGAAATAGTTAAATATCAACCTCTCTATTTGACGCCTGTTATCCCTTGTTAACTAACTTAAATAATAGAGAGAATACTATGCTTTGGTTCCTATTTTGTGTTGCGGCACTGCTCGGTGGATATTATATCTACGGGGCAATAGTTGAAAAGATTTTTGGCATAAATAAAAAACGCACAACACCTGCCTATAGTAAGCAGGATGGTGTTGACTTTGTGCCTATTAAAACT
>DATBNI010000122.1:0-4769 GCA_036554425.1 Psychromonas sp. | reverse complement strand
TCTTAATTGCAGCCTTTCTGACAATGATTAGCCCGCCATTAATGGCCGACGAAGTAGAGGCTAAGCTGATTAATACAATTGATACTGCCAGTTTTCCCTCCCCGGATCCGGCAGGTATAGTCTACCTTCCTATTCAAGACGCTTTTTTAATCTCAGATTCAGAAATCAATGAAATGAACATTTTTCAGGGTGCTAACGTCTTTAAGGTAGACCGTTACGGCAATCTCCTTGAGACCTTTTCGACGCTGCAGTTTTCCGACGAGCCGACCGGCATCACTATCAATTCCGAGAACAACCATTGTTTCTTTTCCGACGATACAGGAGATAAATCAATCATTGAGGTTGACTCCGGGGATGATGGCCTCTGCCTCACTGAAGACGATAATGTCACTGGTCTTATTCGCGCCAATCATTTTGGAAGTACAAATCCTGAAGATGTGACTTATGGACTGGACTCGTTATTTACAGTAGATGCGCTTCAAAATAAAGTTTACAGGATCATGCGCGGTGCAAACGCTCTCTTTGATGATGCCCAAGGGGACGATTTAGTGAGCAGTTTCGATACCGAGGAACTAGGTTTAGATGCCCCCACCGGGATTGTTTTCGATTCAGCTGATAACTCGCTTTATATCGTCGGCGGTCACAGTGATTTAATTATTCAGACTAGCGTCAACGGGGATCTGCTGCGCACTATTGATATATCTGCTGTCAATGCGAAAAGCGCTGCGGGCCTTGCGCTGGCACCCGGTAGCGAAGACAGCTCAATCACCAATTTGTATATGGTCGCCCGTGGTGAAGACAATGATGACATTTCTGATGAAAATGACGGCAAGCTATATGAACTGAGTATATCATCACTGCTGATTCCGGAGGAGGGCGAGACGCCGGAACTTTACGTTCTGCAACGCCGGGTGTCAGCAAGTACAGATGATGCAGAAGAGAGAGCAAACGGCAGCATGTATATCAACAGTTCCGATCTTGAACTTGTTTTCGACTATGATTTACAGACAGTAGGCATACGTTTCACTAATCTGACTCTTCCTGAAAATGCGATTATAAACAAAGCCTATATCCAGTTTAGCGTCGATGAAACTGATTTTATCCCCGATACGCTGCTGAACATAACCGCTGAAAGTACAGCCAATGCCGCCGGTTTTAACAATACTGACTACAACATCAGTCGCCGCACGCGGACTAAGGCGTCCGCTTCCTGGGCACCGCAAGAATGGGACACTAGCGGCGCAACGGGAACCGATCAGCGCAGTCCGGATCTGTCTGCAATTGTTCAGGAGATTGTCTCTGAAACCCTATGGAACAGCGGGAATGCCATGGCCTTTATCCTAACAGGAGTGGGGAGACGGGTTGCAGAAGCTTATGATGGCGATCCGGCAGGGGCGCCGCTGCTTTATGTGGAATATAGGGATAGGGTTGGATCATTACCTGATGATGAAATCGATTCAGTGCCTCCCGTCATAGCATTTATATCACCAGTGGATGGTGCCGTTATTTCCGGTATTATCAATCTTGAGGTTGAGGCCAGCGATGATTCAGGCGTCGCTAGCGTCCAATATCAATGGGATAGTCAAAATATAGGTGATCCTGTCAGCGAGGCTCCCTTTAATTTAATCTGGGATACTGCTGAAATTGGTGATGAATTTGTTACCTTGACTGCTATCGCGACTGACTTGGCCGGTAATACAACAGTCTCTAACTTTGCCGTGGTGCAGATTGTCAATGAAGTCAGCACTCCGGATCCAAGCACTCCTCCGCTGCCTTTGCCTGACGAAGGAGAAAGGTTAAATGTGCCGGAGCAGTATCCAACTATCCAGGAAGCTGTGGATGTTGCCAAGGCCGGGGACGTGATAATCATTGCGCCCGGCACTTATACCGGCGGGATTAAGATTTCCTCATCGGGAATTACAATGGCCTCTCGATTTATACTGTCGAATAATGCAAGCGATGTGAAAAATACTATCATCAGGGGCGGGGCGCCTGTTATTTTGATTGATGGCAGCGCCGGCAATACAAGAATCATTGGCTTAACTATTTTGAACGGCACAAAAGGGGTGCAATGTTACGTGTTCTGCGACGTTTTAGACAATATTTTTGATAACGTTGGTGCCGATGCCATGAGTTTAGAGAGAGCCGGTGGCAACATTATCGGTAATACATTTACTGCCTCAGGTGATGACGCGATTGATCTTGACGGTCCTGAAAATACATTGATTTCAGGCAATACAATTAAGGGCAGCAAAGATGACGGCATAGAGATTCGCAACTTTGACTATTCAGGTGAAGTCATAAAGGTAGTGATACGCGATAATTCAATTGATAATTCGGGAGAAGATGGACTGCAGTTGATCGACTATCCGGCGAACTCAAATAGAATTTTCACTTTTGCAAATAATTTAATTACCACTAGTGAGGATGCTGGAATAGGCCTGATGGCTGGCGGAGTAACATCGGAAGATTTAACTGCTGCCAGTGTGCCGGAGAGAGTCTATGTTTTTAATAACACTATAGTTGGCAACAAGGTGGGGTTGTCAGGAGGAGACAATCTGGTCGCAGTGAATAATATTTTTGTTAATTCATCAATCTACGCGATAAAAGGGGTTAATGGTAAGTCAATCGCTGCCTATAACTTATATTACAATACTCAAGGTAATATCTTTAACTCTAATATTATGCAAGGAACCATGTTAACTGCGGATCCTAAGTTTGGCTCGGGTTATCAGCTGCAGAGCGGCAGTCCTGCGATTGACCGCGGTACGCGAACATTTGTCTTTGACGGAAAAACAGTTTTAAATATCACCGATTTCTTAGGTGAAAACCCTGATTTGGGGAGTATTGAAAGCGAATAGTTTTTAATCTTTATCCTGCACACAGGGAAGGGATTGCGTGACGTTACATTTAAATTATAGGTTCGCGACGCGCTGCTTTTTTTTAGCCAGGGTCGGCAGGGCGCTGGCCTTTATTACAGCTTGTGGTTATGCACAGTTTAGTTATGCATAACCGTATATTTTGTCCGCTTATGGCGCAGGGCTAACCTGAAAAAACTAAGTAATGCGACGGAGAGAGGATGAAGATTAAAGCCGTACTGTTCGATATGGATGTCCTTGTCTTTGATACGGAAGGCCTGTACAAAAAATTGTGGCAGCATGCCGCCCGCGAGCAAGGCTTAGAGCTGAGCGATGATTTTTATCGGAATTTCATTGGCGTGCAGGACGTCGAGTGCGAGTCTCTGTTGTTAATCAAGTTTTCTGAAAAGCTGAATATGGCACGTTTCAGGCGGGTGCGGGATAGGATGTTATCAGCGGAAAGAGCCAAGGGAATCGCATATAAATGCGGCTTTGAAGTCTTATTTTCTGAACTTAAAAACAGAAATTTTAAATGTGCTCTGGTTACTTCCTCTGCCTTGCCGCTTGTTCAGCATCACTTTGCAGGCTTTGATTATTTGTCGCTCTTTGATGCGGTTATTACCGCTGAAAATGTAAAAAATGGCAAACCGGCTCCGGATTGCTACCTGATGGCCTGCGCACAACTCAATATTTCACCCGCTGAGTCTCTGGTACTGGAAGATTCCAACAACGGCATGCGCGCCGCGATCGGGGCGGGCTGTAATGCGGTTATGATTCCGGATTTGCTGCCGCCAGATAGCGATGTTGCACAGCGGGCAACATCGATAGTGAATAATTTATTCGAAGTCAGGCAGTTCCTCTAGGCATCAAAAAGGGGCTGACGCCTACGGATAATTAGCCCTGAAAAAATAAGCCGTTATTTTTTAGGCAAATGTTGTTTTGCTTTTTCATACAATTCTTTTATTTTATCAATGGAAGAATGCACCCCTTTTTCCAATTCATGCTCAGTATCTTCTGCAGAAGTTTTCAGTTTTTCCAATTTTCTGCGCGTATGCAAGAGTTCTGTATCAAGTTTTTTTAAATACGGCTCAAGTGTGCTCTGTATTTCTTTCCCGGCTAAATCCATCTGTATCCTGGCTTCATCTGCTTTGGTCTGTAATGCGGCCAATTCGTTTTTTAATTTTGTTAACATTGATTGTTTATTCATGATCAATCCCTTTTTGTGAATATTTATTTCTGGCTCTACACCTAGCTATAGCGATAGACGTAGCTGAAATCCAAAAAACATACTTTCATCCTGCTTGTCTGGCAGTCATCTCTATCAATGAAAAGTATAGGAAAAAGCATTTTTTTTGCCAGAAATAACGGATCAAAAAAGCCAGATTTAATAGCAGATGGACTATCGCTTTTGTCTGGGGTGAGCATAATAAAAGAGTTGTTTTTAGGATCTAAATGTCGAACCCAAAAACATTTCAAAAAAACTGAACAAACTGCCCTATATAATGGGATTTATTTCTATTGTTGCGCGTCTATAATCTAGCCTAACAAAACCAACAGGATGAATTTATGATTAATATTTTAGCGTTAAAATCGAGTATTTTAGGTGATTATTCCAGTTCATCGAAATTAATTGATGAATTGTTAGCAAAATATAAACTGCAGCAGGCGGCAATTACTGAACGCGATCTTGCGCAGCAGCCTTTACCTGTTTTAGATGGTGAGATAGCAACGGCAATGAGATCGCCGGAAGAGCTTAATGATAAACAACGAGATGCCTTAGCACTTTCCGATCAGCTGATTTCTGAGCTGGTATCAGCCGATCTGTTAGTGATTGCAGCACCTATGTATAACTTTATGATTCCGACACAATTAAAGAACTGGATTGATCTGATTGCGCGCGCAGGTAAAACA
>DATBNI010000095.1:0-2360 GCA_036554425.1 Psychromonas sp. | reverse complement strand
CATATGCTCTATCAAACCGCCTATATAGATCCCCAGACAGGTTTGATGAATGCGAAAAAGTTACTGCAGGATTTAAAGAATAACTTCAGTCGACAAGTCGGTGCCTTATTGTATTTCAAGCTGATGAACTTCACCCTCTATTCTAATGCTCATGGGGCTCATGCATGGAACAAAATAGTGCTGAAATTAATCGATTGTCTACGTGAGGTCTACCCTGACGATTGTCAGTTTTATCGTCAGGACTCGTGTGAAATTGTCATCAGAATAGGTAAGTCTATTACTTCCGATCAGATAGAAAAATCGATTGAGCAGTTACTGGCAAGATTTAAACAGAGCAGCAGATATCTTCAGGATAATGATACGCCCAATTTGAGTGTGGGCATTTGTATGTTGCCATCAAGCGCTGCATGCGAAAAAACACTCATGAATCAGGTTAAACTGACCATGATCTATGCCCACGAACACACCGACCAGCAATTTGCCTTTTTTAATGAGCAAATCAAACACATAGTAAAAAAGAGACTGCATATAAAAACAGCTATGAAATCAGCTCTTTATAACAATGAATTCCTATTGAAGTTTCAGCCAATCATAGGCTCCCAGACAAGAAAGGTGGATAGTTTCGAGGCACTCATTCGCTGGAACAGCCCCATTTTTGGCGAAATAATGCCGGATGAATTTATCCCTGCAGCAGAGCAAAATTTAAATATTATTGACATAGGTTACTTTGTGCTTGAACAGGCCTGTTCGTTTATCTGCCGCTACCATGAACTCAACGATCGGCGGGTAAAAATAGCCATTAATATTTCAGGAATACAGTTATTACAACATGATTTTGTCGATCGGGTACTTGCTACTGTCCGCCAATTTACGCTCAATAACAGCGATATCGTGCTCGAGATCACCGAGTCGGTATTGTTGGACTCCAATCATTTCGCAAAAGAGCAGATAACAAGATTAAGGGATGAGGGGTTTTCTGTCTCTCTGGATGATTTTGGCAGCGGATATTCCTCCCTGAATAGTTTTTTCACTCTGCCTTTTACTCAGCTGAAAATAGATCGTCAAGTCGCTAATCAATCAATGGTGACGACAGAAGCCAGAGCCTACATCGCATTCCTGAACCAACTCTGCCGGGATAAGAATATTGAAGTCGTCGCAGAAGGAATTGAAACCCAAGAGATGAGCGATGCGATGGAAGCTATAGGAGTCAATCTATTGCAGGGGTATCTCTTCTCCAAGCCAGTGCTGGCCGCTGCTGCCCTGAAAATTTGTTAATACGGGTTTTACTAATCCAACCATGATCTAATAGGAATTTAAGCGCTGAGATATTGAAGTGGTTTAGTTTAAATTCCCGCTCTTTTAGCGTTGCTTGAGTCATATTTGCAAGTTGCTCTTTCTGCTCTGGAAAGACGGCTCCTGCCCATTAATGTTTTGAAAATAGTGCAGCCGCAATCATCCCGCCTGACTGTCAATTCTAATCATCACCGCATCAGGGCGCCAATATTCAAACTCACAATCAATAATAGTGCCTTGCTGCTGATAATTAACCCTGCATATTTTTAATACTTGCTGACCGGCCTAGCATAACCATTCTTGATGCAGTTGCTGACTGTCTCCTAAATAATCCAATACCCACTGCATTGCGGGGCTAATAGTTTCAGTGTTCCATGCTAAACAGCAAGGGCTGAGATGAGGAGGCTGCTGCAGCTGTTTTTCGACTAATTCACCGGATTGTAAAAAAGGAATAGCAATATGCGACGGTACGAGACAAATACCTAATGCATCACGCAAACATTGCAGTGCACTATACCAATTAGGCACCATAATGCGGCGCTGATTATCCATTAACCAGGTCACCCGTTTCGGTAGGGTGCGCGAGGTATCTTCTAAGCAGATAGCGGGATATTCAATCAGCTCTTGAGCTGATAATTTTCCCTCAATATTGGCCAGTGGATGATTTTTGGAGACCACAAACTTCCACGTTAACGCGCCCATATCACGACGAGCAAAAGAGCCTCCCACAGGAATAGCGGTAGTCGCACCAATGGCGATATCAGCACGACCATCGGCAAGTGCATCCCATACACCATTAAAGACTTCCATTGACAGGTGCAGCTCCACATCAGGAAAAGTCCGGTAAAAATCGCCGACCATCTTTGAAACGCGACTTTCCCGCACCACGTTATCTAATGCAATAGATACATTTTTTGTCCAACCATTGGCGACCCTTTGCGTTTGCAAACGTATGTTATCCATCTGTTTGAGTAACTCTCTTGCTTGTTCAACAAAGTAAATACCCGCGGTGGTGAGTTTTACTTCACGGTGTAAGCGAACAAATAAATTGACCGATAAACGCTCTT
>DATBNI010000088.1:0-2584 GCA_036554425.1 Psychromonas sp. | reverse complement strand
TGTTTTAGCCAACCAGGATGCGGTTATTTCTGCGCTCAGTTTTAAGCATAATCCGGCGGTTGCAAAGGCCGCCCTTAAAAGCGGTTGCAGTTATTTTGATTTAACCGAGGATATACGCAGCACTAAGGCGATTAAGAACATTGCACTGCAGGCAGCACCAGGGCAAGTGTTTATGCCGCAGTGCGGTTTAGCCCCCGGTTTTATAAATATTCTTGCCCATAGCTTTGTTAAGCTCTTCGATAAACTCGACAGCCTGAAGTTAAGAGTGGGTGCACTCCCGGAGGTTACTTCCAATCAAATGATGTTTAACCTGACCTGGAGCACAGAAGGGCTTATAAACCAATATGCGCGTCCCTGCGAAGCGATAAAAAATCATAAAATCACCTTGCTCGAACCGCTTGAGGGACATGAAGTTTTGCGTATTTCCGGCATTGAATATGAGGCTTTTAACACTTCGGGGGGGCTTGCTAATCTTTGTTACGCCTTTGAGGGCAAGTTACGTGAACTGAGCTACAAAACTATCCGTTATCCCGGGCATTGTCAGTTAATGAAATTTCTATTGCATGATCTGCGCTTAGGTGAAGAGGGCAGGCACCGGCATTTTTTAAAGGAAATATTAGAAGGTGCTGTTGCTACAACAGCGCAAGACTTTGTGCTGATTTCTGTGGTCGCGACGGGTTATGTCGGGCAAAAACTGCAACAACGCAGCCGCACATTTTTTTTGCGCCATACTGCCCGGCAAAGTGCAATTCAAATCGCTACCGCCAGTGCAGCTGTCACCGCCTTAGATTTGATTCTGCAGGACAAAAATCAAAGAAACGGCTTTGTTGAGCAGGAAATGATCGACATTGAAACCTTTCTCAGCAATGAGTTTGCCAAACCCTATTTTGATGCAGAATTCACTGTCTGAAATGCTACCTATATGAGGTTATACCCATGCAAGAACCCGCGCTTAAATTACTTCTTGGCAGACTTTATGATAAAAATCATCAATATGGTTGTGCTTATATTGGCGAAACACGCTTTGACAGTGAAGAGCGTAATGCGGTTGTCAGTCCAAATAATGCTCTGCAGTTTGCCTCAATAGCCTTTGCCCGGAAACGGCAAATAGAGGTTATTGCGGAGAGGGCGTATCAGGAATTTTTACAATGGCGGGAAGTGCCTGCGCCACGGCGAGGTGAGTTGGTGCGCCTGTTTGCCATGCAGCTCAGGCAATGTAAAGATCAACTCGCGCGGATCATTACCCTGGAGGCGGGTAAACCGCTGCAAGAAAGTCTTGGTGAGGTGCAGGAGCTTATTGATGTGTGCGATTTTGCCGTCGGGCTATCGAGACAACTGCATGGTTTAACTATCGCCAGCGAAAGGAAAGATCACCGCATGATGGAGCAGTGGCACCCCCTTGGACCCGTCCTGGTGATCAGTGCATTTAATTTCCCGATGGCAGTATGGGGCTGGAACGCCGCACTCGCGCTGATTTGCGGCAATAGTGTAATCTGGAAACCTTCAAGTCAATGTCCCTTGAGTGCGTTAGCCTGCCATGCTTTACTGCTCGCAGCTATTGAACAGTTTGGCGGCAGTCAAGCACTCAGCAGCGTCGTTTTTGGTGGAAAAAAGCAAGTGAAACGGCTTGTCGACCAACAAAATATTGCTTTAGTCTCGGCAACCGGATCCTGTAAAATGGGCCGTTCAGTAGGCACCAGAGTCGCCGCCAGAATGGGGCGTTCACTGCTTGAATTAGGCGGAAACAATGCCATGATCCTTTGCCCGACGGCTAATTTAGCACTGGCGATACGCGCCATTACCTTTGCAGCCCTCGGTACCAGCGGCCAACGCTGCACCACGCTAAGACGATTAATTGTTCATCACAGTTTAAAAGAGGAGGTAGTCTCGAAACTCAAAGCTATCTATGCCACGGTTAATATAGGCGATCCCTTTGATCAAAAAAATTTGATGGGGCCGGTTATTAATCAGCAAGCAATAGATGTGATGCAGGCAAGTATCAAATCAGCCATCGGACAGGGTGGCAAACTGCTCACCGGTGGAGATGTCATCAGTAATAAGAAGGGGGGCGGTTTTTATATCACGCCCGCTATTGTCGATATTGATGCGCAGGCTGATATTGTCCAGCAAGAAACTTTTGCCCCTTTACTCTACATACACAGCTACCATTCATTAACCGAAGCTCTCACTATCCACAACAATGTTAAGCAGGGCTTGTCATCTGCCATTTTTACCCGGGATATCTCTGAAGCTGAGATTTTTTTAAGCGCTAAAGGTTCTGATTGCGGCATTGTTAACGTTAATATAGGCACGTCGGGTGCTGAAATCGGCGGTGCTTTTGGTGGCGAAAAGGACACCGGAGGCGGCAGAGAATGCGGCTCAGATGCCTGGAAAAATTACATGCGCCGGACCACTAATACGATCAATTACGGAGATGAGTTACCCTTAGCCCAGGGCATTAGTTTCGATATGCCGAAAGCAGAAAATAAACAGTAGAAAAATACGATAAGCGGCTTTCTCAAAGCAAATCGGTCGCCAATAATTAATTCAAGTGTATTAAACTTCCCCTCTCTTCGCCTGTTAT
>DATBNI010000078.1:0-5625 GCA_036554425.1 Psychromonas sp. | reverse complement strand
AGCCTTGTAAACGGCGTAATAGCTGACCGTCTTTTGGCTGAAGATTACGTTCCAGTGCCGCAGGCTGGTTTTCCAACTTAACCAGGTTATCCGCTAACCAGCTTTCATAGGGCTGTCTTGCTGCGATGCTGTTTTTTATTTCATCATCGGTGATGATCCGGCCCTGTTTAAGATCCGCTACAAAAATACGGCCCGGCTGTAAACGACCGCTAAGTTTAATATTTTCAGGAGCAATATCAACCACACCCGTTTCCGATGCCATGATTAAGAAATCATCTTTAGTCACACAATAACGTGAAGGACGCAGACCGTTTCTATCCAGCGTAGCGCCCACTTGCACACCATCAGTAAAACAAACAGAAGCTGGGCCATCCCAAGGTTCCATTAAGTTTGCATGGTATTGGTAGAATGCGCGGCGCGATGGATCCATGTCTTTGTTTTCTTGCCAAGCTTCAGGAATCATCATCATTAATGCGTGCGGCAGACTGCGACCGGAAAGCACTAATAATTCCAAGGCCATATCAAAACTGGCAGAATCAGACATGCCATCGGTACAGATTGGCATTAACATATCGAGTTCTGAACGGGTAAAAAACTCTGCCTGCAGCAAAGCTTCACGTGCTTTCATCCAGTTAATGTTGCCACGTACTGTATTAATTTCACCGTTATGCGCAATATAACGGAAAGGCTGCGCTAAACGCCAGCGCGGGAAGGTATTAGTAGAAAAGCGAGAGTGTACCAGTGCAAGCGCGGTCACCATACTTGGGTTTTGCAAATCAAGAAAATACTGAGGCACCTGCTCTGTAGTTAACTGACCTTTGTAAACGATAGTTTTGTAGGAAAATGTATTAATGTAAAAATTATCCTCGATATCATCAACGGACTGCAAACAGATGCGTGTTGAGTAATTACGCAGGATAAATAATTTACGCTCCAATACAGCGGCCTCCATATCAGGGCCACCCGTTACAAACATATGTTCGAACTGTGGTTCAGTGCTTAAGGGATCTTCACCAATCATTGAATTATCAGTTGGAAGGACACGGTAGCCGAGCAGGTCAAGACCTAAACGTTGAACATTACGTTCTAATATTTCACGACATTCTTTACGTTGATTATTATCTTTTGGAAAAAGTATTGTACCTACGCCATATTGGTCGAATTTTGGTAAGCTAATGCCCAGTTTTAACGCTTCATTTACTAAAAATTCATGCGGTTTTTGTAAAAGAATACCGGCACCGTCACCACTGCAGGGATCACAGCCTTGACCACCCCTGTGCTCCATACGTGCGAGCATGTCTAGGGCTTGGGTCACAATTGCATGTGACTTGCTGTTTTTCAAGTGTGCAACAAAGCCTATACCACAGGCATCATGTTCCATCTCTGGCACATAAAGGCCTTGAGCGTTTTGCTCTTTATTAGTCATAAATACGTCCTTCAAGATAAAACGGTAAAGAAAATCATACTGTTTTATTTTTATTGTTTTCAAAGTGCTAGTTAAGGCTTAATTTGTAGGTAAACACAAAAATAAGCAATCATATTATTTTATAGAAAGGAAACTACTGTCAGTAGAGGCAAAAATGCACTTTTAAAAAAACTTCCTCATTCAAAAAATAACGCTAATAGCGTCCTTACATAAGCAAAATCTCATGTAACATTGCTTTTTAATCAATCTAATAACAGGGAAAATCTTTTCCTTATTCTACCGTTTCAATAATATAAAATCCAATTTTGTTAATCTGACAATTTTTTTATGTTAACAGCTTGTTGAATAAGGTTTTAACATAAAAAAATCTAGCTTATTGCTGGTCAAATGCATCTAATTTTGATTTACGCTAGAAAAAACAAGACAAAAAACAGTTAAAATTTCAAAAAAAAGCGGTAGTTATGTAAAATAAACGATTAAAAATTCATTTGCCAGCATAATTTCATATTAATGATAAAAAATCTAGGGGTGATTTTATCTTAATCTGTCTCGTTGAATCCTTCGAACAGGCGTTATTAGCTGTGCAGCTTGCTTGAAAAAGCGTGTTGGGGTAGTTAGAGTGATCTTCGAATAAGTGTCTTTTAACCTTTTACATTGGTTATTAATAAAAATTGCTTATTAGTAAAAACATGAATTAGAAAGAAAAACTGTTTTCCTGGTTTTTTAATCCTACCAGTCTGATTGCCTTGCAGGAAAAGATAAATAAGCAAATGACAAAACTATTTTTTAGTGATCACCAAAATAACTTCTCCGACCCTAAATCCCCATTTAGTGATGAAGCTGCGATTGATTACGACATTATTATCCACCTGATATAACCAATCATCAAAAGTCACCCTAACCACTTTACCCTCGAAAGGCAGATCCAATTGATAATCCCAATGCAGTGCAAAACCGCCACTTTCCCCAACGGCTCTTCCAACTACATCACCCGCGCTGCCAATATAATGACCTTCCCTTACTTTAGTGATTTGCCAGGTACGTGTGGTTTTTTCACCGTCATCAAAGACAAACCACTCCTGTAATTTTCCTTGTCTGCCTTTCCAGGTGCCGAGCATTTCTACCGTAAAGCGTCGAGTCACCTTTCCACCGCGATCCAGGACAATACCCTGAGCTTGTAATGGCCCTTTGAAATAGTTCTCAACATCAAACTTAGGAGAACTATTCGCATAATCATCCAAGCTTTGGGAGCTGCATCCAAAAATCATCAAGCTGAAAATTAAACCGATCAATATTTTCATTTTATTTCACCTATTAATTGTTTGCGTAATTCAGGTTCACTGGTTTTTTTTGATAACCATATATCCAGAAAAGCGCTGCTCAAATCAGGGTTTTTAATATCACCTAATAAAAAATTATTATGATAAAAAGCACCTTGACCATTTTCCGCCACCAAAAAAGTGAGCGTATCGCCACTGCCAACATCCGGCCATAACGAAGAAAATTCTGCTAACCATGGCTCATATTGCTGACTGTCAATATTCATTTTTTGCCACTCTTTCGCCGTTGCTTTGATCAACCACTCTTTCTTAAAAGAGCGCTGGTAGCGGATTTTCAAAGCTTGCGGATATTTTTGGTGGACGTAACGTCCGTCGGCACTGTGTAATGAAACTTGATAAATATCCATAAATAACCATGACATCTCTCCCCTACCGACGGTTTTAAGTTGCGCCGTCAGATCTGCATATGCGAGGTTAGAAAAAAGCACAGCAGTAATAAAACTTAATAATAAAAGTATTTCTTTAATTGGATTTTTCATAAAGATCACCGTAGATTCGCGATATATATAAATATACGGGTAGCAGTGTTGACCAGATCACTGCCAATATAAATAAGGTCTGTAAATGGGGAAGCGGAAAATCAACCGCCCCGAATTTGTATCCGGCGTAATAACTGAGGGGTCCGAATAAAGCGCCAAATACAACTTGAAAATAGACCGGAATTTTATTCAACCAGGACATGCCATGGTTCAGTGCGACAGCAAAATGAACCCATAATAAAACCAACCAGAGAGGTAAAAGGTCCGCTTCAGGAAAACGCATCAATCCCAGCCAGGATAACAGCAGATCGACAGTTCCCCCTATTGCGGTGATAGTGATTAAACTGGCTAAATCATACTTACGATTAGGCGATAGATAAAAATGTAACAGTAAGGCAAATATTAAAAAAATCTGCCCATTACTGGTGAAAAATACAGCAATAAACCACATTAATTGGAAGAAAACAAAATTAAACCAGTAAAAGTGGCTGGTAATAAAACGTCGCATATTAAAAATTTAAGGCTCTAAAAGCGGGTTTAGCGGCAATAAGATGCACCGCACTGATATTTCTTTCTAAAAACGCACCTTCACAATAACAGAAGTAAAAACGCCACAAACGGATAAAATCATCATTGTATCCCAATTTTTTTATCTCCTGCAGAGAGGACTCAAACTGCGCACGCCAGTGGTTTAATGTTTGAGCATAATCCATGCCCATATCATGCAATGAAGTGATCACCATATCGGTTTTATTATTAATATTATTGGCCATCACACTGATCGAGGGCAAACACCCCCCTGGAAAAATATAGCGCTGAATAAAATCCACACTGGCGCGATATTGGTCATAACGCTGATCCGCAATAGTAATAGCTTGAATCAACATTTTTCCATGCGGTTTCAAATGCTTATTACAGGTTGAAAAAAAGCTCGCCAGATACTCATGGCCAACGGCTTCAATCATTTCGATTGAAACTAACTTATCGTATTGCCCGCTCAGATCCCGATAATCGGATTTTAACAGGGTGATCCTGTCCTCTAATCCCAAGCTGTTGATCCGTGCTTGGGTGTATAAAAACTGCTCTTCTGAAATAGTGGTAGTGGTGACTTTTACGCCATAATGCTGCGCCGCATAAATTGCCAGAGCGCCCCAGCCTGTTCCTATCTCCAGCAATGTCTCGCCTTGTTTTAACTCCAATCTTTCACAAATTGTTTTTAATTTATGCAGCTGAGCTTCCTCTAAACTGGCATCGGAGCTGGGATAAATTGCGCTTGAATAAAGCATCTCTTTATCTAAAAATTGCTCATAGAGATCATTGCCAAGATCATAATGTGCAACAATATTCTTTTTTGAACCGCGACGGGTATTTTTATTGGCCTTATGATAAATCCAACGGGGAACCGCCATCACTTTTGCAACGCGTTTTTCAATTTCGTCCTGCACCCCCTGCTCACGGCCTAACACCTGAATAACCTTAGTGAGATCCGGACTGCTCCACCAGCCTTGAATATAAGACTCACCTGCCGCGACACTTCCACCCAGCAAAATTTTTCGATAGGTTTTGCTGTTTTTTATAACAATTTTGCCCTTTAAGCTTGCCTTAGGATCCCCTAAAATAATTTCCTGCTGCTGATCAACCAATAATAAACAAGCATGCTGCATTTTTCCCAATATCGAGACTAATACCTTTTTAGCAAACTGATCGATATAAGTTATTGCTTTAGTCTCTGTACTTAGTCTTGTTGTAGTAACGGGCATGATCAATTTCCTTTTTTTGCAGAGTGGCCAATAAAAGGCACACCTTTAATAAACAGTTTTAAAGCTTGCCAATAAATACCCGCAAGAGTTTTTAGGGTCATCACAGGGATATTAAACACACATTTTCGTAAATTTTTATTACAAAATTCGATACTTTTCATATTCAAGCTGGCAGTAAATATTTTTTTTTCACCGTGGTTTTCAATGCGCAGACTCAGCTGCTCTGCGGGGGCCTTAATGCGCCAATGGTAGTGCATCTCTAAATCCATAAATGGAGACACCGGGAATGCTTTATCACAGATTAAATCTCCACTTATATCAATTAGATAGTAGTGTCTTTCATTCCAGGGAGTATTGCTGACTTCCGCTAGCAAGTAACTTAGTTGGTTGTTTTTCCGGTAGCAGTAATATAAATTTATCGGGCTAAAATACAGCCCGAAACAGCGCATCTGTCCAATAAACAGAACCCGTCCGGCTAAATTCTCTCCACCTAACTGTGCGACTTTTTGCCAAACAAGTTGTTTATCAATAGTGTTTTTTTGCTGTAAATAATCTCTCGAGCGAAAACTTAAAGGGGCAAATTTGTCCCGCTTAAACCACCAGCCAAGTTCACTGAGTTA
>DATBNI010000068.1:0-12588 GCA_036554425.1 Psychromonas sp. | reverse complement strand
TAGCATTATTCGCGTGCAGCGTTGAAATAGCTAAGTGACCGGTTTCTGCAAAGGCTAGAGCGTGCTCCATTGTTTCCCGATCGCGGATTTCACCAATTAAAATAACATCGGGCGCCTGACGCAGAGTATTTTTTAAGGCCGCATGAAAACTGCGCGTATCAACCCCTACCTCACGCTGGTTGACTATACTTTTTTTATGCTTGTGCACAAACTCGACGGGATCTTCGATGGTAATAATATGACCAGAGAGAGTACTATTGCGGTGATCAATCAGTGCCGCTAATGAAGTCGATTTACCTGAGCCAGTTGCGCCGATAAATAACACTAAACCACGTTTAGCCGTGATCACACTTTTAAGTATTTCCGGGAGCCCCAGGTCATCAAAACTGGGAATATCAATTTTAATATTCCGCGCTACGATTGAAACTTCATTACGCTGCTTAAAAATATTCACGCGAAAGCGTCCGACTTTGGAAATAGATATCGCCAAGTTCATTTCGAAGTCTTGCTCAAATGCCAGTCTTTGTTCACTATCCATAATCGAAGCGGCTATCTCAGCAATTTCCCCCGGTCGGCAAGGATTATCCGTTAAGGCTTTTAAGGTTCCTTGAAATTTAGCTGAAGGGGGAGCCCCCGTTGACAGGTAAAGATCTGAGCCATCCTGACTCGACAGGATATTGAGCATCTCTTCAAATTCCATCTGTAACTCCTAAATTGAAAATTATTTGTTAGCCATAAAATGAAATTATAAAGAAGCCTTGTCAATTAACAACTTAAACCGCCTATATCTTTTCCTCTCTGCTTTTTTGCCGCATAGCTCAAGATGACCAAAGCACTTGCCAATATTAACTCACCTCATTGATGGAAAATGTAAAGGTTGTTACCTTATCTTGTGAGCGCACAGAAACATTTCCGCCATGGGCCTTAGCAATAGATTGAGTGATTGCCAGCCCCAGTCCTACACGTTCGAGCGGGCAGCATGTCCGTGCTTTATCTGCACGGTAAAAGCGGTCAAACAGGTGAGGTAACTCCTCCTCTGGAATAGTCAGTCCAGAATTAACAACATCAACGATAATACTTTCCTGAACGTTAGCAATATTGATGGTTATTTCGCTGCCCTCAAAGCTATGGTGTATCGCATTAGAAAGTAAGTTACTAAAGGCACGGCGTAACATCGATTTATCCCCCTTCACTTCTGCCTTTCCTTGTGATTTCAGTGTGATGTTACGCTCTTCTGCGAGTGCATCATAAAATTCAACGACCTCGGCAATCTCCTGTTCCAGCAAAATGGGCTGAGTTGAAAGTGTCATCAGTTCATTTTCGGTTTTCGCTAAAAACAACATGTCTGAAATCATTCTTGCCAGGCGCTCAAACTCTTCGGCATTAGAGCCGAGCGTCATGAGATATTCATTTTTACTGCGCGGCTGTGACAATACGACCTGAGTCTGCATCATTAAATTATTGATAGGGCTGCGCAGTTCATGGGCAATATCAGAGGAAAAATTTTCTAAGCGCTGAAAAGCGTCCTCTAATCGCGCTAGCATAGAATTCAGCGTTGCTGATAACCCGGCAATTTCAACGGGCAAATTTTCAACGGGCATGCGCTGTTTAATGTCTTTCCCTGACACTAAAGTGGCTTTTTGCGATAATATTTTTAACGGCCTTAATCCGTGGCAGGTCACAAACCACTGCAATAGCGCACTAATCAGTGCGGCAATAACAGTAAATTTGAGTAACACAGCGTTAAAATTGGCTAAAAAGTCACGATTATGGTTAATATTAAGCGCCAGTGTAACCAGTACCGATGAGTGGTTGGAATCTTTTAATGTAAAACGGAATTGCATGCCACGATAAAAGTTATCTTTATCTCGCCATTCTAATAAATTATTTTTGGAGTTTTCCAGAGGAGGCTCCTTTTTCCCCCCTTGATAATTATATATTGGAAGAGGTTTTTCTAAATCATAATCAATAAGATTCTGTGCATTTCCATTTAACATTCTATCGGGAAAGCGAATATTCTCAGAGATATAAAGCACTATTTGGTCATCCGGGTTATCTATTTTGATAGCAACCCCTTCCAGCTTTTCCATCTTGCCTGCGATTTCAGAAAAGTCTTTATTGAGGTGAGTCCTGGAAATCAGCTCTTTCATCATATGCGCTTTATTGTTTAAGATAAAAGTATCTTCTCTTAAAAAATAAGCGCTGATTTCATGCTTTAAAGACCAGGATAATATGCACAGGGTGACAATTGCAGCCATCGAAAACAGCCAGGTAAGACGCAGAGTTAAAGAGCGTTGCAGGATCATACTTACTCCGGGATAAAGTTTAATAGGCACGACATGAGCGGTTAAGAAAAATAAGACACTTTGTTAAACAGTAAATATCATCAGTGAAAATCAAAGTGTAACCTTATCGAATTAAACAGGGCAGCATTATTTAACAATATGACAAAGATGTCATCTTAACGACGCTTTCTGGTCACTTAGTGGGGGGTATTCTTATCGGGTAGCAAACAAAGATGATAAAAAACTTACCCGAGGATAAAAAATGAAATCAATTAAAAATGTAGTACTGGCATCAGCAATGGTCATTTTAAGTGCAAATGTTTTTGCCGAAGCTGCAGTTTATGGTAATTACGGCGTGCACCATGACAGTAAAGTGATTAAGACTCAAACGGCTGATACTAAAGGTGCCGCTTATTCACTTGCTGTTGAAAAATCAAAGCAGCTTAAATCAGAATCCGGCAGTGAATTAAGTAACGAGTTTGGGTTATCATTAGGCTCTGCTAAAGAGAAAAACAGTGTAACCTTGGGTGACAATACATATATTACTATTCAAGAGTCGATGAACGCTCAGGATAATATAGTATACAAGGGTCTGGTTAATGTAACTTACCGCTATTCTCAAGCCAACTAAGCACAAGACTTGACGGTCTCGCTGTTGCTCTGCAAACAACTAAAACAACCCAGCCTGATGCCAAGCTGGGTTGTTTTGTATTAATGATACGCATCAGGGCACATTAGCCTTATATAATAACTGCGAGGGAAATATGAGGTTACTGATTGTCGAAGATGAAAAAAAAACCGGAGAATACCTTAAAAAAGGGCTGACAGAATCCAGCTTTAGAGTCGATTTAGCCGTCAATGGGCTTGACGGCCTCCACCAGGCGATGAGCGAAGAATATGATCTTATCATTTTGGATGTAATGTTACCCAAACTCAATGGTTGGCAGGTTTTGCAGACATTGCGCAGCAGTAAAATCAATATTCCGGTATTAATGCTGACCGCGCGGGATCAAATAGAAGATCGGGTTAAAGGGTTGGAATTAGGTGCCGATGATTATCTGGTTAAACCTTTTGCTTTTGTAGAACTGCTCGCGCGTATTCGTAATATCCTGAGAAGAAACAGCACCTCAAATAAAGATGAAACAACTCTCCAGATAGAAAATTTACAATTAGATCTACTGCGCAGACGGGTTTATCGAGACAGTGAAGCCATCAACTTAACGGCAAAAGAATTTTCTCTCCTGGAATTGTTGATGCGGCGTAAGGGAGAAGTATTAAGCCGCTCACTGATTGCCTCTCAAGTCTGGGACATGAATTTTGACAGTGATACCAATGTCATTGATGTTGCAATCAGACGACTGCGTAATAAGGTAGATAAACCTTTTGAGCCAAAACTGATCCATACCATACGCGGCATGGGTTACGTATTGGATATTATTGATGAAAATGACATATTGTAGAAAATAAAATGCTGCTGATAGCAAAAGTTATCAGGCAGCATTTTATCTACCTCAAAATGCGCCATTGGCATATTGAGGCAGAATAACTAAGAAAGGCGCTATTCGCCCCAAGAGTCACGCAGCGCAACAGTGCGGTTAAAAACCAGATGCTCGGGTGTTGAATCTTTATTATCGGCGCAGAAGTATCCTTCACGCTCAAACTGGTAGGCTTTTTCAGCCGGCGCATCGCCAAGACCTGACTCAACAAAACCCTGTTTTACCACCAAAGCGTTCGGATTGAGCACTTTGTGGATATCTTCGGCTGCAGCTGGATTTTCAACCAGGAACAAAGGATCATAGATTCGAAACTCAGCAGCGCGGTTTTCCGCCGCACTGACCCAATGGATCACGCCTTTCACTTTACGCCCGTCCGCTGGATTTTTACCCAGGGTTTCAGGGTCGTAAGTGCAGTGGATTTCGGTAATATTGCCCGCATCATCTTTAATAACATGTTCGGCTTTAATCACATAGGCATTGCGTAAACGCACTTCTTTACCCAAGACTAAACGTTTATATTTTTTATTCGCCTCTTCTCTAAAATCAGCACGGTCAATAAAGAGTTCCCGCGAGAAAGTGACTGTTCTTGTTCCCATGCTTTCATCTTTAGGGTGTACGGGCGCGATTAATTTTTCAGTTTTATTTTCGTCATAGTTGCTAATAATCACTTTAACAGGATCAAGAACAGCCATAGCACGCGGTCCGTTAGCTTCAAGATTTTCACGCACGCAGGCTTCCAGCGATGCCAGTTCAACGGTATTTTCCTGTTTAGTCACGCCAATACGTTTACAAAATTCACGAATAGCGGCGGCCGGATAACCACGACGGCGCATACCGGAAATAGTCGGCATACGCGGATCATCCCAGGCACTTACAATATTCTCTTCCACTAAGGCATGTAGTTTACGTTTAGAGGTTAAAGTATATTGTAAATTAAGGCGGGAAAATTCAATTTGACGAGGTTTACAGGGGACACTGATATTGGCTAATACCCAATCATACAAAGGACGGTGATCTTCAAATTCAAGGGTACACAGACTATGAGTAATCCCTTCAAGCGCATCCGAAATACAATGGGTAAAATCGTACATAGGATAGATACACCATTTATCGGCTGTTTGATGATGATGCGCAAAACGAATCCGATAAAGCACCGGATCGCGCATTTTCATATTCGGTGATGCCATATCAATTTTTGCCCGCAGCATCATAGAGCCTTCGGCAAACTCCCCCGCGCGCATACGCGCAAAAAGATCTAAGCTTTCTGAGACAGGGCGATTTCTAAAAGGGCTGTCTTTACCCGGCGTGGTTAATGAGCCACGATACTCCCGGGTTTGTTGTGCATCGAGCGCACAAACATAAGCTTTATCTTTTTTAATTAACTCCACGGCAAAGTCATACAACTGTTCAAAATAGTCAGATGAATAATGGATATCACCCGCCCATTTAAAGCCCAACCAACGCACATCTTCTTCAATAGCGGCAACGTAATCCGCATCTTCTTTTAATGGATTAGTATCATCAAAGCGCAGATTGCAAAGTCCATTAGGATAGTCTTCTGCAAGTCCGAAATTTAAACAGATAGATTTAGCATGACCTATATGCAAATAACCATTCGGCTCCGGCGGAAAGCGTGTGTGTATCACCTGATGCTTACCACTTTGCAGATCCGAATCTATGATGTTACGAATAAAATTGCTTGGCGCAGTGTCAACCTGAGTCATTGCTTACCTCTAAATAAATATAAATCGAAAAATAAAAGTTATCATCGTATATTCTAGGGCGAACCTCAAGGGAAATAAGCTGCAAAAGAGCAACAATAAAAAAAAGCACTGCGAAGAGTGCTTTATCATGGCAACGGGGAACTATTTACCTTGCCAACCGTCTTATTGGTCGCTGATATACAATTAACTATCAGCCCTGCCGGAAGAAAAACAGCGCCCAGTGACTACCCGTCTTTATTTAACCGCTTTGATACGGTCAGCAATACTTTCCGCCTGCGGACCAATAATGACTTGTAAGTTATTGTCGCCTATTTTGACCACTCCCATTGCGCCTAAGGCTTTAAGATCGGTCTCACTGATCAGACTGCGATCTTTCAAGGTTAAACGTAAACGCGTAATGCAGGCGTCAATAACCACTAGGTTCTCACGTCCGCCCAATGCGCTAACATACTGTGCTGCCAATTCGCCGGCATCTTCAGATGCGGATGCAGTTGAACCATCCACCTCCTCATCTTCACGGCCGGGTGTTTTAAGATTCAGACCTTTAATTAAGGCCAGAAAAGTGAAGTAGTAGATAGCAAAGAAGGCAACGCCCTGCACCAGCAGCATGTACCACTGTTTAGCCAATGGATTTTGTGAGGAAAGCACCATATCCACAAGGCCTGCTGAGAAACCGAAACCTCCCATCCACTGCATTGAAGCCGCAACGTAGACTGAGAGACCGGTTAATAATGCGTGGATCACATATAAAATGGGTGCTGCGAACATAAAGGAGAATTCCAGCGGCTCTGTGACACCCGTAAAGAAAGACGATAAGGCAGCCGCCAGCATAATCGATGCTGTTTTTGCTTTGTTTTCAGGTTTAGCAGCTTTGTAGATAGCCAATGCCGCGCCGGGAAGGCCAAACATCATAATAGGGAAGAAACCGGCCTGGTACATTCCCGTTTTACCCAGAACCGCAGTACCTGCATCAATTGATGACTGGCCACCTAAAAAGTTGGGAATATCATTAATACCTGCAACATCAAACCAGAATACCGAGTTAAGTGCATGGTGAAGACCAACAGGGATTAATAAACGGTTAAAGAATCCGTAAATACCGGCACCAATTTCGCCCATTCCGGAAATTGTTTCACCAAAATGCTGCAGGCCGGAAAAGATAATCGGCCATATAAACATCAGCACGAATGACACCAGGATCATCACCATAGAGACGACTATCGGTACTAAACGACGGCCGGAGAAGAAGGCCAATGCCGAATGCAGTTCAACTTTGGAAAATTTATTATAAAGTTCAGCTGAGAAAATACCGACTAAGATACCCACAAATTGATTGTTAATTTTGTTGAAGGCAAAAGGTACGTCTTCAAGTGTAATACCTTGAATTTGAGCAACCGCAGCAGGAGAAAGCAGTGTTGTAACCACTAAAAATCCCACCAAACCGGAAAGCGCCGCGGCACCATCTTTATCTTTTGACAGTCCGTAGGCAACACCAACGGCAAATAACATAGACATGTTATCGATCACCGCCGCCCCCGCTTTAATCAGGAATGCAGCGATCGCTGAATCGCCCCCCCAACCGTTTGGATCTATCCAGTAACCAATCCCCATCAATATTGCCGCAGCGGGAAGCACTGCGACTGGTACCATTAAGGCGCGCCCTACTTTTTGCAAATAACCAAGAATGTTCATTATTAACTCTCCTTCATTTTATGATCTAATTATTTTAGCGTTAGGTTTTTTATATTTAATTGCTTACTTAAAGTGTGCGGTTAAAATCACCCCCCAACTCTATGGTGACTTTTATTCAGCAGCTAGCACCTCACTGTCTTTTATTGGATTCTATATATCTTATTTTGCAGCGCAAACTTACTTGATGCCATTTGTGATCTAAATCACCTATAAAGCATCTTTTTTAGCCTTTTATGTGGCAATAAAGCTCAACTTAATTTACGCTACGTATTAACCAGTCATATACGGAGTAAAAAAATGCGTTTAATTCCCCTTGAAACAACATCTGATGTAGCCCTGTGGTCTGCTCGGTACATTAGCAATGCAATCAACAAATATTCACCCAGCAAAGAACGACCTTTTGTACTGGGTTTGCCAACCGGCGGCACGCCACTGGCAACTTACAAACGCCTTATCGAACTTTATAATAAAGGCGAAGTAAGTTTTGAACATGTCGTTACTTTTAATATGGATGAATATGTTGGTATTGAACAGAAACATCCGGAAAGTTATTATCGTTTTATGCATCACAATTTTTTCAGCCAGATTGATATCCAGATAGAAAATACCCATCTACTGAACGGGCTGGCAGATGATCTGGAAGCTGAATGCCAACGCTATGAAGAAAAAATCAAGTCTTACGGAAAAATCAATTTATTTCTCGGTGGCGTAGGCGTAGATGGCCATATCGCCTTTAATGAACCCGCCTCTTCGTTAGCTTCGCGTACCCGGGTTAAAACATTAGCCCCCGAGACAAGGATTGCTAACTCTCGTTTTTTCAACAACGATATTAACCAGGTGCCTAAATTGGCATTAACTATTGGTGTTGGCACCTTATTAGAGGCAGCGGAAATATTAATCCTGGTGACCGGCCACCATAAAGCACTTGCACTTGAAGCCGCTGTTCAAGGTAATGTAAACCACCTTTGGACAGTGACTGCACTGCAGCTTCATCCAAAAACGATTATTGCCTGTGATGCGGCAGCGACAGTGGAGCTGAAAGTTAAAACATTAAAGTACTTCACTGAATTAGAAAGCGACAATATCGGCAACTTATAAAGATCATTAATCACAGCCGGTATTTAATCCGGGTAAAGAGATGGGGTATTTTTTCATCAGTGCTTTTTTAATAAACAATGGTTTTAATTGCAAAAACAAAACCAGCATTCATTTTAATAAAGGTCAGCGCATAGGATTGACTGTTTTATCCCCTGCTCAAAGGTGGATTAAACAGTCAAAAAACGGCAAACTCTGTCACCAAAATTTGAACTGCTAGTTTCAATGGAGAAGTTTACAATGTACGCATTAACAAATTGTAAAATTTATACAACAGACGCAGTGTTAGTCGGGCATGCGGCTATCATAAAAAATAATAAGATCGACAGTGTGATACCCATTGCAGAGCTCAGTTCGAGGATCGAAAAAATTGACCTTATGGGGGCTAACCTTGCGCCCGGGTTTATCGATCTGCAGCTCAACGGTTGCGGCGGTGTCATGTTTAATAATGAGATAACAGAAAAAACATTGGCGACAATGCAGTCTACCAATCTCAAATCAGGCTGTACCAGCTACCTGCCAACACTTATTACCTCATCGGATCAAGATATGAGAACGGCACTCAAAGTGACGCGTGATTATATGAATAAAAAACCCAACGAAGTATTAGGTCTGCATTTAGAAGGGCCTTATTTAAGCCTTGAGAAAAAAGGGATCCATCGCCGTGAATATATCCGCAAACCTGATATCACTATGCTGGATCTTATCTGCCAAAATGCGGATATCGTCAGCAAGGTAACACTTGCACCGGAAAAAAACTCGCTTGAGGTGATCCAACGGCTGAGCAAAGCCGGGATTGTTGTGGCAATAGGCCATAGCAACGCCACCTACGCCCAGGCAACAGCGGCTATTGAGAACGGCGCCACTTTTGCAACGCACCTGTTTAATGCCATGACCCCGATGACAGGTCGCGAAGCCGGCGTGATTGGGGCGGTTTATGATAAAAATATTTATGCCGGTATTATTGTCGATGGTTTCCATGTGGCTTACGAAAATGTCCGCATTTCGAAAAAAATAATGGGTGAAAAACTCATTTTGGTCACAGATGCCACCGCCCCCGCCGGAGCTGATATAGATAGCTTTGATTTTGTCGGCACAAGGGTATATTACAAAGATGGAAAATGTTTCGCTGCCGATGGTACACTAGGCGGCTCTGCCCTGACCATGATCGAAGCCATTGAAAAAAGTGTCAAGTTTGTCGGGATTGAACTTGCAGAAGCGATTCGCATGGCAACTTTATACCCTGCAAGAGCAATTTCAGTGGCCAATAAAATCGGCAGTATAAAAGCGGGAAAAATTGCTAATTTAACTGTTTTTAGCAAGGATTATAAAGTCACCGGCACAGTAGTAAATGGTGTTTATAAAGCATCTTGAAAAGTGTGAAATAATCAGCTGGTTGTGCGCACCATCGCCTGCTTATGTAAAATAACGACACGCCTCAGGCTCTGTCTTCGCACAAATTGCTGTAAAGATGCACAGCAAAGCTCAACAGACCCCTTTATATTAAGGATTGGTAAATAACCATGGTACGAAATAATCAGCAAGCGGATTCCGTCATTGCCAACCTTGATCATATTAAACAAGTAAACAGTGCAACGATTTACAAGGTTATCGAAAAACACGCTCCCATTTCCCGGGTTAAAATTGCCAATGTCAGCAAACTAGCGCCGGCCAGCGTGACCAAAATAACCCGTCAACTTCTTGAACAGGGCATTATTTGCGAGACAGCACGACAAGCTTCAACCGGAGGGCGTTGTGCGATTTCACTGGCGCCCAATACGGATAATATTCATGTCCTTGCGGTTAGAATAGGACAAAAAACATTATCTTTAAGTTGTTATAACTTAGCGGCTGAACAGTTGAGTACAAAAAAAATCAGGATAAAGAGCGAAGACGAGCAGACACTGCCTGTATTACTGATCAGCGCCATCGACAGTTTCATCAAAAAACAACCCAAAAAAACGGGGAAAATATCTGCTATCGCCGTCTCTCTATCGGGTTTAATCAATCCCAAAAAAGGCGTCGTGCTCTATACCCCCTACCACTCCTTAGCTAACTTTCCCTTAGCAGAAAAAATTGAACAGCATTTTCAGCTGCCCGCTTTTATTGGTAACCATACGCGCTCGTTAGCGCTGGCTGAACACTATTTTGGTGCCTCGAAAGAGTGTTTGGATTCGATTTTGATCAGTATTCACCATGGTGTCGGTTCGGGTATTATTATTGAGGGCAAAGCATTATTAGGGCAAAACTTTAATATTGGAGAAATAGGCCATATCCAGGCAAATCCTGCGGGACGGCGCTGTCATTGTGGCAACTTTGGCTGTTTGGAAACAGAAGTGAGTGATACTGTGATTGTTGAGAAAGTGGCAAGGGCTATCAAACAGGGCAGCTTTAGCCGCTTAAGCTTAGATTCTCTGAACATCGAAAAAATTTATCAGGCGGCAGAAGATAATGACCCCCTGTGTCAAAAAATAGTCGAAGATGCCGCGACCTATTTAGGTAAAGCCATAGCCATTTTAATTAATCTGTTAAATCCGCAAAAAATTATCATTGCGGGCAAGATCATCCGCGCAAAAACCAGTTTATTATCCACCATAGAGCAGTGTATCGCTCATCAGGCACTGCCCAACTTTCAACATAAAGTGCAAATAGAGACCTCTCTATTACAAGCTGATACGACACTGGCCGCATTTTCTTTGATCAAACAGGCCATTTATGAAGGTGATTTGCTGCAGCGGATTAACGGCTAGCTGCTACAAGCTGCGAATTCGCAGCTCAAAGCCTCCTTAACCAACAACACTGCCTAAGGCGAAGATAGGGAGATACATAGCGACGATCAAACCGCCGACCACTATCCCTAAAACCACCATGATCATCGGCTCTAACAGGCTGGTTAAGGCATCAACGGCATCATCAACCTGCTGCTCATAGATATCAGCAACCTTACTTAACATTCCATCCAGATTACCCGATTCTTCACCTATCATCACCATTTGAGTTATCATATCGGGGAAAACAGTAGTGGTTTTCATGGCGACGTGCATCTGCATCCCCGCCATCACCTCGGCGCGCACATTGAGAATCGCAGTGCGGTAAACATAATTCCCCGAAGCGCCCGCGGCGGAAATCAGCGCATCCACCAGGGGAATACCCGCAGCAAAAGTAGTAGAAAGGGTTCTGGCAAAACGCGCCACCGCCGCTTTATCTAAAATGGTGCTGATAATGGGAATTTTAAGGACAAATTTATCTGTATTGTCACGCACTTTCTGCGAGCGGCGATGCGCCCTTTTAAATAAATAGATAGAAACCATGACCGCGGCGATGATCATATACCAGTAATGCTGCACAAAATCGGAAATGCCCAGTACAAAGAGCGTAAAAGCGGGCAGCTCTGCGCCAAAACCTTCAAAGATATCTTTAAACTGCGGAATAACAAAAAGCAGTAAAAGCAGGGTCACCAGGCCGGCAACTGTCAGTACCGCGGCCGGATAAAACATCGCTTTTTTAATTTTTGATTTTAAAATTTCAGATTTTTCTTTATAGATGGAGATACGGTCGTAAATCGCATCCAATGCACCGGACTGCTCACCGGCATCAACAAGATCGCAGTATAATTCATCAAAATAAAGGGGATGACCGCGCAGGGTTTGTGAAAGCGGCGTACCCGTTGCCACCTCCTGGGAAATGGTGCTCATTAATTTTCGCGATGCCGGTTTTTCACTGCTTTTGGCAATCAATTGTAAGCCCTGCACCAGAGGCACACCCGCTCCGAGCATAGTGGCTATCTGGCGGGAAATAATCGCAATATCCATGGGTTTTACTTTATCGGCGAAGGAGAAAAGCGGTTTGGCTTTTTTCTGTATTCGGGAGACATTAACCCCCTGCTTGCGCAGTTCGGTTTTAACTTCCGCAAGCCCTTCTGCCTGCATCTCGCCGGACACTTTACCGCCCTTGCGGTTAATGCCTTTCCATTTAAAAGTATCAATGACCGGACCTTTAGTTTTCTTTTTTACAGCCATAATTAATCTTCCTTAATGATTCTATCGGTCAGCACTTTTTGTTTTTTAAATAAGGTCTCATTTTTTGAGCGCAAATAATAGCACCTTATTCACATAAACGATCCAATGAGATTCAAAACCGCCCGCCTCAAGGCGGGATTCCTGTGTTTTTTTGAAACTGAGCCTTTAGGGGCGGCGGTTTATTTGCTATTAAATAGGCGATTGGCTTTACATTAGATCCCGATCAAAAAATATAGGGAATAATGGGAAGATTTATTCTAAGAAGGTGAGATAAAGA